>JACQCE010000118.1 GCA_016201765.1 Nitrospirota bacterium | reverse complement strand
GATCGAGACCGACCTCGACCGCCTCTGGCCGGCGCTGTCCGGCGGGCCGCTGGTGGCCGTGGCGCCCGAGTTTGATGCCGCCGATCAGGAAGCCGGACCCGGCCACCCCCCGCCGGCCAGACTCATGGTCAGCGTGGATGGCCGGACCGCCTATGCCCTGCCATGGGGTGAGCCGGTCACACAATTTGCCGAACGGCTGCGTAAGGGCGGCGGCACAATCGTCGGCCACGGCATCAAGCCGCTGTTGCATGCGCTTGCGGAGTCGGAGATTGACCCGCCGGCAATCGGCTTCGACACGCTCATCGCCGCCTATCTGCTTGATCCCACCCGCTCGTATGACGACCTGGCCCAACTGGCCGCGTCGTTGTCCATTGATCCGGGCGGCGCCGGCCACGCCGCCTGCCTCATCCGTCGGCTGGTTGATCCGCTCAAGGCCGAGCTGGAGCGGCTGGAGCTTCGGCCGCTGTTTAATGACGTCGAGCTGCCGCTCATCGACGTGCTCGTGTCGATGGAGCGGCGGGGGATCCTCCTCGACACCGACGCGCTGGCGACGGTCGGCCGGGAGCTGCGGGGGCATTTGGACCAGCTCGAAACGCGCATCTATCGGCTCGCGGGGGAGCGATTCAATCTCAATTCCCCCAAACAATTGGCCGACATTCTCTTCAACCGGCTGGGGCTGCCGCCCGTGAAGAAAACAAAAACGGGCTTTTCCACCGACGAATCGGTCCTGAGCCAGCTGGCCCTTCAGCACGAACTGCCGGCCGATTTGATCAGCTACCGGCAGTTGAACAAGCTGTTGTCGACGTACGTTGACGCGCTGCCCGCGCTGGTCGACCCGGCCACCGGACGGCTCCATACGACGTTTCACCAGACCGTGGCCGCCACGGGCCGCCTCTCCAGCAGCGATCCAAATCTGCAAAACATTCCCATCCGGGGCGAGTGGGGGCCGCGCATCCGCCGGTGCTTTATCGCCCAGGCCGGCCACCACCTGATCTCGGCTGACTACAACCAGATCGAGCTGCGGCTTTTAGCCCACTTCGCCCAGGATCCGATGCTGCTGGAGGCGTTCCAGCGCAACGATGACGTCCACACGGCGACCGGCACGCAACTCTTCGGCCTCGCGCGTGAGCAGATCACGCCCCAGATGCGGCGGGTCGCCAAGACCGTCAACTTCGCCGTCATTTACGGCATGAGCCCCTTCGGCCTTTCGCAGGAGCTGGGGATCAGCCAGGCCGAGGCGAAACGATATATCGAGCGGTATTTCACCCACTATCGGGGTGTGAAGGACTTTATCGATCAGACCGTTGCCCGCGCGTCTGCCGAGGGCGCGGTGACGACGTTGTGGAAACGGCGGCGGCCGATTCCCGAGCTGGCCCAACGGCCGGCCGCCACCCGCGCGCTGGGCGAACGGACGGCCGTGAACACGGTCGTGCAGGGCAGCGCGGCCGACATCATCAAGGTGGCGATGAACCGTGTCTGGCGGCGACTGCGCCGGGAACGGCGGCAGAGTGCGCTGCTCTTGCAGATTCACGACGAATTGGTGCTTGAGGTGCCCGAATCGGAGCTGGAGGCGGTGCGCGGTCTTGTGATCGAAGAGATGGAGGGGGCGGCCTCGCTGTCGGTGCCGCTGCGGGTGGATGTGGGCGTGGGGCGGCACTGGGCCGACGCCCACTAGCAGCAGGCCGTTGAAAAAGCCCATCTGCGGCGTTCTCGGCTCCTCGGGAATCCTCACGTACCACCCCAGTACGCTCCGGTTCCCTCGGAACCTGCGGCCTTGCAGCTGGAGCTTTTTGACCGGCCTGCCCGAAGAATGCGTGGTTGCCCCTCCTTCACAATGGGGGCTGCCCTCGCTGCCAGTGATTACCCTTTGATCTGTCGGAGCAGCCGCGCAACGTCGCGTTGTTCGTCATCGGTCAGCGGCGATGCGCCAAATCGGAGCCGGTGATAGTAATCGGTCAATGTCTCCACCGCCCCGGCGACCGGCCCCAACTCGGGCCCCATGACCTGCACAAATTCCAGCGCCGTCAGCGTCGGCGGCTTTCGGACGCCCCGTTCGGCCAGCAGCCGGAGCATCTTGGTATAAAACGTCCGTCCGCTCCGTTGGGTGGCTTGCAACGCCTGGGCCTGCCAGAAGGGCCAGCCGCCGTGCCGCTGGGCCCACCAACGCATGACCAGCGCGCCGAAACAGCCGATCGCAATCAGGAGCAGCCAGGTCTCCCGGTGCCGCACCACCCAGGCCACGGCGGTTTTCAGACCGCTCTTGGCCGCGTCGATCCAGTGGATCGACCACCCCTTCCAGACCGAACCCTGCGACTGCATTTCCTGCCAGGCCGAGACCTGATCCCGGATGCTGAAGCGCATGATGTAACGGTCCCAGGTGATCCAGAGCGTATCGATGAATTGCCGGACGCGCCCCAGCATCTCGGGCGAGCCTTCTGCCGCAGGCGTCGGATCAAACGGAAACCAGCCCGTTTGAGGGAAGTAGACCTCGACCCAGGTGTGGGCGTCCTGTTCCCGCACGGTGAAGTAGCTGCCGAAGGCGTTCCATTCTCCGGACAGAAACCCCGATGCCAGGCGCGCGGGCACGCCCACGCTGCGGAGCATCAGGACCATCGCCGTGGCGTAGTATTCGCAGTAGCCCGCCTTTTGCTCGAACAGGAAATCGTCGATGGCGCTCAGCCGCCCCGGCGCTTTCACATCAAGCGTGTAGCGATAGTTCTGCTTCAGGTACCGCTCGATCCGGTCGGCCGTTTCAAAGACCGGCAGACCGGCGATCACCTGCGCCGCGGGGAGCGGGCCGGCCGGCGCGCCCGCCACCGAGCGGGCCAGCCCGGTCAGCCGCTCTGATCCGTCCGGCAGCTGCAGATACATCAGCGGAATGCGCCCGTAGTCGGCCAGTGTCACCCGCCGGTCCGCCTCGGCCAGTCGAGGCGGCAGCGAATCGACCTGATAATGAATCCGGCCCGCCGGCGGATTCGTCAGCAACAACGTCCCCTGGCCGTCCATGCGCAACGCGGGAAACGATGCGCTGACCGCCACGGGGCGGGCCGCCGCAAAGAGCACCGTCGTCTCCAGCGGCTCGAGCATCACATCCTGCCTGACGGGTTGACCGTCCGGCTGAACGCCCGGCGGCCAGCTGACCGGCCGGAACCAGCCGTCTCCGCCGTGCGGCAGGTTCACCCGGGCCGTGGCCTGTTTCCGCCAGCTGATGCCGTCATACACATCGTAGGCCGTGCCGCGCCAATAGACGCCGGCGGTGGACAGGATCGCCTTCGAGGTCACGCCCACCCGCATCACCACGGTCGGGTCGAGTTTGACCGCCCCGATCATGCCCAGTTCGACCCGTTCGGTGAAGCCGATTCGATTGGCCGGCGCCGAACCGCCCGATTGCATGTACCCCGAACCCATCCGGGGGATCAGGAAAAAAATCAGCACCGTCAGGACGAACGTCCCCGCCGCGGTCGCCGTCGTCATCACGAAAAAGGGCCAGCGGATGACGGCCGGATGGCCGGGCGCTCCGCCTGCGCCCGCTCCGCCCGGCACAGGACAGGTGACGGACTGCTGCTCCGCTTCGAGTTGCAGGGTGTAGAGCATCAACGTCCAGGGCGCCAGGACCACGTAGCAAAAAAAGGCGACGCCGTAGGGCAGTTCCGCCGTGGTCGCGGTGGAGGCGAGCAGCTGGAAAAAGCCGATCAGGTAGAGATGCAGGTAATCCCGGCTCCGTTCCAGCGTGAGCAGTTTGTAGATCGTGAGATAGAGCAGCAAATGCAGACTGGCCGTCAGAAGATCGACGCCCAGCACCATCCATTCGACCACGAAGAGGGTCAGCGCCGCCGGCGTCAGCCACCGCCAGACGCCGGACGAGAGCCACGGTTTTGCCTCCAGCCGCACGCGCACCGCACTGACGGCGACCGCCGTGTAGCCCACCGCGACCAGCATCGGTGAGAGCTGTCCGGACAGCCAGAGGATCGACAGGGAGGTGAGCAGCACGCACCAGGTGACAATCTGCAGGGCGGGGGTGATCAACACACCCTACTCCTCGACCGGCTCGGTGCTGGCCGGCTCGTTGGGACAGGTGACCAGCGTGCGGATCGCGTGGGATGGTTCCGGCCAGGCTCCGGGCGCCGCACCGGCGCCCTGTCCGGAATGATTCCCGGCCGCGGTCTCCTCCCAGATCGTCAACACCAGCCAGAGATCATCAGGCGAGCCGGTCCGCCATGTCGAACGCGGCGACGCAGCCGTCCGTTCATGATAAGCCAGGCCGGCCGCTGTGAGCCACGCCGACAGATCGGCCAGCAACGGAGACGATCCGGGGTGGCGGAGCGGGGGCAGCAGCGCCAGCGCCCGGAGCAACTGTCCGATGTGCGCCCGTCCCTGTCTGGGCGGCAGATGCGCGCCGCCGGCAACGAGGCCCAACCGCCAGCCTTTCCGGCTCCATTCCACAGCCAGCGTCGCCGCCAGACTCACCGCCCGCTCACATCGGGCCTCGTAGAGCGCCGCCGCGCGCTCCGTGGCCGACTCCGACGGCCAGCGCAGATCGAGCGCCAGCGTCACCTCCCGGTGCTCCTCTTCATCCGCCTCCCGCACCAGCAGCTTGGCCTGTCGCGCCGAACTTTTCCAGTGAATCATCCGGGCGTCGTCGCCGTCCTGGTAATCCCGCAGGACGAAAAAGCCGCTGCCCTGTCCCCGGCGGGCGCGCTCCAGCGCCTGCCCCACCGGATTGATCAGCCCGACCGATTCATCGCTCGAGAGCAACGAGGGCAGGACCAGCACCTCCTCGGTGATCGGGATCAGCAATTGCTTGCTGAAGAGGCCGAAGGGGAACCGGGTGCTCACCTGCACGCCGCGGAGCTGACAGCGCCCCCGGCGTTCAAAACGCATCCGATACGTGACCGACCGGCTGTCGCCGGGCGGCAGGACGAAAATGGCCGGGTCGTCCGCTGCAGGGGCCGACGGTTGCGCCCCGTCCGCCGGCGCCTCCTGCACGCGCAGCAGAAACGACGGGAAGAGCCGGTTGTGGTTGGTCACCGCCACGGTAATCGGGGTGGAGTCGCCGGCAAAAATCGTCGCCGGCGTCCGCCGACTGACTTCAAGCCGGCGCAGACACTGCTCGGAGAGGACGCCGGAGAGCGTGATCAGGCTCAGCAACAGCGCCAGAATCAGGTAGAGCAGATTGTTGCCGGTATTGATCGCCGCCAGGCCGACCACGAGCGTCATCAACACGAAGCGGGTGCCCAGCGAGGTAAAGATCAACGACCGGCGCCGGTACCGCAGCAGTCGCTCGGCCCATTTCATGGCGGGGGGCCGCTTAGAGCGGCACGGGGATCGCGGTGAGCAGTTCGGCCAGGGCCCGTTCGGCTTCCCGGTCGTGTGAGGGCCCCAGATCCATCCGATGCGACACGATCAACCGGTGGGCCAGGACGGGGGTGGTCAGCGTTTTGATGTCGTCCGGCAGGCAGTAGTCGCGCCCCTGCACGAGCGCGCGGGCCTGGGCGGCCTGATGCAACGCGATGGCGCCCCGCGGGCTGGCGCCCATCAGAAACTGATCGGTCTGCCGGGTGGCCCGGACGATCGCCAGCAGATAGTCCACCAGGCTCTGGTCCATCCGCACGCCGTCGAGGCTCCGCTGCAACTCGAGTAATTGCTCAATGGTCAGCACGGGGTTCAGCGTCGAGAGGGGGTGGTTCAAATGCGAGCGGGTGACCACTTCCCGTTCGTGCGCCTCGTCCGGATAGCCGAGCCGGATCCGCATCATGAACCGGTCGAGCTGGGACTCCGGCAGCGGATAGGTGCCGTGATGCTCCATCGGATTCTGCGTGGCGATCACCATGAAGGGGCGCGGCAGCGGGTGGGTGTGGTTGTCGACCGACACCTGCATCTCGTTCATCGCTTCGAGGAGGCTGCTCTGGGTCTTCGGCGTCGTTCGATTGATCTCGTCCGCCAGCACGATGTTGGAAAACAACGGCCCTTCCTTGAATTCAAACGCCTGCCGCTGCTGATTGTAGATCGTCACGCCGATGACATCGGAGGGGAGCAGGTCGCTGGTGAATTGCACCCGCCGGAAGGTGCAGGAGAGCGACCGGGCCAGCGCTTGCGCCAGCGTGGTCTTGCCGACCCCCGGCACATCCTCGATCAGCAGATGGCCGCGGGCCAGAAGCGCCGTCACCGCCAGCTCAATGGCGTCATCCTTGCCCTTGATGACCTGGCCGATGTTTGCCTGAAGGGTTTTAATTAGAGAAAATGCCGACATGGATGCGGTCGCCGCCCCCGGAATTCGCTCCTTTGGTTGAGTCTAGCAGAGGGGTTGGGAAGCGTCAAACGAGTATAGAGAAGGTAGCTGGGTTGCTAGGTGGTTAGGTAGTTGGGAAGAGCATCCCAGACAGCTTCCCTAGCTACCTAGCTACCTAACCACCTAGCTACCTTTTATCGTGTTACAATGCGCCCCGTGGAGGCGACATGTTCATCGGCCTGACCGGAGGAATTGCCTGTGGAAAAAGCCTGGTGGCCCAATGCTTTCATGCCCTTGGCGCTCACATCATCGATGCCGATGAACTGGCCCACCGGCTCCTCGAGCCCGGCCAACCGGGGTATCGGGCCGTGCTGGAGGCGTTCGGCCCGTCTATTCTCGACGGGGGTGTTGACGGCGGGTCCGGCGCCCCGATCAACCGCAAACGGCTGGGCGCGCTGGTCTTTGCCGACGCCGCCCAACGCCGACGGCTGGAAGGCCTCCTCCATCCGTTGATCTTCGCCGAGGCCGACCGGCAGCGGGCCGCGCTGGAAGCCCGGCACCCCGGCGGCCTGATCATCTTTGTCGTGCCTCTGCTCTTCGAGACGGGCGCCGACCGGCGGGTTGATCGCACCATCGCCGTCGTGGCGGATGAAGCCACGCAGGCGAGCCGCCTGATGGCGCGGGACGGGCTGACGCGCGAAGACGCGTTGCTGCGGATTCGCGCGCAGTGGCCCGTGGCGGAGAAACAGCGCCGGGCCGATGAGACGATCGACGGCGCCCGCCCGACGGATGACGTCCGGAAGCAGGTGGTTGAGCTATATAAGAAACTGCAAGGTAGCTAGGTGGTTAGGTCGCTGGGTTGCTAGGAAAACCGCATCGATCGTAGTTCCTAGCTACCTAGCAACCTTACTACCTAGCCACCTTCCCTTTGTACTACCCAGCTCCCTAGCCACCTAACCACCTAGCCACCTTTTTGCCTGCTTCCAATTGACTTTCCTCCCGAACTGCCCATAGAATCGTTTCATGCCTCCTCGACATCGAGCCGCGTCGCAGACCGTCACCAAGGCCGTGATTCCCGCGGCTGGTTTGGGTACGCGCTTTCTACCGGCGACCAAGGCCTCGCCGAAGGAGATGCTGCCGCTGGTCGACAAGCCCATCATCCAATATGTCGTTGAAGAAGCCGTGGCGTCGGGGATCACGGAGATCATCATCGTGACGGGGCGCGGCAAGCGCGCGATCGAGGATCATTTCGATGCCGCGGCGGAGCTGGAGCAGTCCCTCAAGGCGAACGGCAAGCTCAAACTCCTGCAGGGGTTGCAGCAACTGCACCGCATGGCCAATATCTGCTACGTCCGCCAGCCCAGCCCCAGGGGGCTGGGCGACGCCATCTTATGCGCCGAGCCCTTTTTGAGCGGCGAACCGTTCGCCGTCCTGCTGGGCGACGACATCATTGATTCCAAAGTGCCCGCCATCGCCCAGTTGATCGCCGTGTATGAGCAGTTTCACCGGCCCGTCGTGGCCGTGCAACAGGTGCCGACCAGCGAGCTCCACCGGTACGGCGTGATCAAAGGCCGGCAGGCCGGCCGCAACCTCTACGACGTCAGCACCCTGGTGGAAAAACCGACGCCCAGACAGGCGCCGTCCCGCCTCGGCATCGTCGGCCGGTACGTCCTGACGCCGACGGTCTTTGCCTGGCTCCGCCGGATCAAACCGGGGCGGGGCGGGGAGATTCAATTGACCGATGCGCTGGCCGGCTGCGCGTCAACGGAAGGGCTCTACGGCTGGAAGCTGATCGGCCAGCGATACGACGCCGGCGACAAGCTGGGCTTTCTGAAGGCGACGGTGGAGTTGGGCCTCAAGCATCCGGAACTCGGCCGGGCGTTCGGCCGGTACCTGCAACGGCGGCCGGCCTGATGGACCGCCGCGTCATCGGAACAGACGGGGGATGAGGCGCGGCATGGAGTTTCCACGCGCGTCCGGCGTCATCAAGGGCGGGCAGGCGGCCCCGCCGATCGATCTGTACGAAACGGACGAGGCCGTGGTGCTGGCCGTCGATCTGCCGGGAATCGATCCGCGGCGGCTGCGCGTCAGCGCCAATGACCGGCAGGTGCGCATCGAAGGCGGCTGCCGGCCGCACACGATCCAGGGGCGCTATCTCCAGATGGAGCGCTGCCATGACGAATTTGCCCGGCCGCTGATGCTGCCCGTGGCGGTCGATCCGCACCGGGCCGCCGCGCGGTACGAACGGGGCGTGTTGATCGTGACACTGCCGAAGATCCGGGATCGGCGCAACACCACCATCGACATTCCGGTCAGTGGACTATAAATGGCACTGAAAATCGGATGTCACGTCTCACTTCGTTCGATGTAAATGAGGCACGTCATGATGGCACACCAGGCAGCGCACAGGAGAGCAACCAGTGGCCACACCCGCTGAACCGGAACAACCGCCCATCGAAATTCCGCAGACCATGCCGTTGCTGCCGATCCGGGACATTGTCGTCTTCCCGGCCATGGTGCTGCCGCTCTTCGTCGGCCGCGACCTGTCGATCAAGGCGATCGATGAGGCCCTCGCCAGCAATCGCATGGTGGTCCTGGCCGCGCAACGGACGCTGGACGTCGAGCAGCCGAAGCCGGAGGACATCCACTCCATCGGCACCGTCGGCATGATCATGCGGATGCTGAAGCTGCCCGACGGCCGCACCAAGATCCTGGTGCAGGGGCTCGCGCGGGCCAAGGTGGTTGAGTATCTGCAGACCAGCCCGTTCTACCGGGTGAAGATCGACCGGATCAAGGAGACCAAGGTCACCGAGTTGACGCTGGAAAGCGAGGCGCTGATCCGGGCGGTCCGCGAGCAGCTCGACAAAATCGTCGGCTTCGGCCGCGTCCTGCTGCCCGACGTGCTCGCCCTGGTCGAAAATCTTGACGACCCCGGCCGCTTGGCCGACATGATCGTCTCCAATCTCGGCCTGAAAGTGGAGGCCGCGCAGGAGGCGCTGGAAACGATCGACCCGATGGCCCGTCTGCGCAAGGTCAACGATCTGCTGGCCAAGGAACTGGAAGTCCTCTCGATGCAGCAGAAGATCCAGGCCGAAGCCAAGGGGGAGATGGACAAGATCCAGCGGGAATATTTTCTGCGCGAGCAGCTGAAGGCGATTCAGAAGGAGCTCGGGGAGTCGGACGAACGGGCCGAGGAGATCAACGAGTTCCGGAAACGGATCAAGGACGCCAAGATGGGCGAGAAGGTGCTCAAGGAGGCGGACAAGCAGCTCGCCCGGCTGGAGAAGATGCACCCCGACAGCGCGGAGGCGACCACCGTCCGCACCTACCTCGAATGGCTCGTCGAGATTCCCTGGAGCAAGAAAACGAAGGACATCCTCGACCTGAAGGCGGCCCAGAAAATCCTGGATGAAGACCACTATGACCTGGAAAAGGTCAAGGAGCGCATCCTCGAATATCTGGCCGTCCGCAAGCTCAAGGACAAGATGAAGGGGCCGATTCTCTGCTTCGTGGGCCCGCCCGGCGTGGGCAAGACGTCGCTGGGGCGGTCGATCGCGCGCGCGCTGGGGCGGGAATTCGTCCGCGTCTCGCTGGGCGGCATCCGGGACGAGGCCGAGATCCGGGGCCACCGGCGCACCTACGTCGGCGCGATGCCCGGCCGGATCATCCAGGGGATCAAGCAGGCGGGCTCCAACAATCCCGTCTTCATGATGGACGAAATCGACAAGATCGGGATGGATTTTCGCGGCGATCCATCCGCCGCGCTGCTCGAAGTGCTCGACCCGGAGCAGAATAACGCCTTCTCCGACCACTATCTGGGCGTGCCGTTCGATCTGTCCAACGTCATGTTCATCACCACGGCGAATTTGATGGATCCCATCCCGTCGCCGCTGCGCGACCGGATGGAGGTGATCCCGATCTCCGGCTACACCGCGGAGGAAAAGGCCGGCATCGCCAAGAGCTTCATCATTCCGCGCCAGTTGACCGAACACGGCGTCAAAGCCTCGCAGATCAGCTTCACCGACGCGGCGCTGCAGACGATCATCGGGGAATACACGCGGGAGGCCGGCGTCCGCAATCTGGAGCGCGAGATCGCCAACGTCATCAGAAAAGTGGCCAGAAAAATCGCCGAAGGCAAGGAACCGGGAGCCCAGATTGTCCCGGCGAACGTCCACCGGTATCTCGGCACGCCGAAGTTTCTGCCGGAATCGGAGCAGGAACGGGACGAGGTGGGCGTCGCCACCGGTCTGGCCTGGACGGAGACGGGCGGCGATCTGATCTACGTGGAAGCCTCCGTGGTCAAGGGCAAGGGGCACCTCACGCTGACGGGCCACCTGGGCGACGTGATGAAGGAATCGGCCCAGGCCGCGCTGAGCTACATCCGGTCTCGCGAGAAGAACCTGGGGATCAAACCCGACGCCTTCGCCAAGCAGGATCTGCACATCCACGTCCCGGCCGGCGCCATTCCCAAGGACGGCCCCTCGGCCGGCATCACGATGGCGACGGCGCTCGCCTCCGCGCTGACGAACGCGCCGATCTCCAAGGAAGTCGCCATGACGGGGGAGATCACGCTGCGCGGCCGCGTTCTTCCGATCGGCGGACTGAAGGAAAAATTGCTCGCCGCCAAACGGGCCGGCCTGAAGACCGTCATCCTGCCGGCACGGAACCGGAAGGACATCGACGAGGTGCCCAAACACGTCCGAAAAGGACTGCATCTGGTCTACGCCGAAACGATGGACGACGTGCTGCGCGTCGCGCTCAAGCGGTCGGCGCGATCACAGGACAGCGGCCGGCCCAAACCCGCCGCAAAACCCACGCTCCGCCGTCCGGCCCGGCCCCTGCCGGTCAGACCGTCCGCCCGGATTTCCCCGTAACCGCCTCGATGCACATCGCCCAGCTGGGGGAGCAGCGAGTGATCAAGGCCCTGCTGCGGCCGTGGCCCGCGTCGTCTCGTGACGTGCCGGTGGGACCGGGCGATGATTGCGCCATGATCCGCTCACGGCCCGGCGCCGCCTGGGTGGTCACCACCGATCAGTTGATCGAAGGGACGCATTTTGACTGGTCGTGGAGCACGCCCGCGCAGTTGGGACGGCGGGCCGGCGCCGTCACGCTCAGCGACATCGCCGCCATGGGCGGCATCCCGCGCTATCTGCTGGTCAGCCTCGGCCTGCCCCCCCGGACGAGCGTGGCCGTCGTCACACGGTTCTATGGCGGATTACGGCAACTGCTTGCCCGCCACAAGGTGCAACTCATCGGCGGCGACACGGCCGCGGCCCGGCGCTTTCACGCCGTCATGGTCGCGATCGGCGAGGTGGAACCCCGACTGGCGGTCACACGGTCGGGCGCCCGTCCCGGCGATCTGCTCATGGTGACCGGCACGCTGGGTGATGCCATTGCAGGGTTGCGGCTGCTGCGGCGCGGCGGCCGCGCCCGCCGTGCAGCATCGGCGCGCGCCCTCATCCGCCGCCAGCTCACCCCGACGCCAAGACTCGAGGCCGGCCGGGCTCTGGGCGCGCACCGGCTGGCCACCGCCATGCTGGATCTTTCGGACGGACTGATGATCGATGTGAACCGGCTCTGCCAAGCCAGCGGCGCCGGCGCGACGCTCCTGATCGATCAACTGCCGATCTCCCCGTCGCTGGCCGCGTACGGCCGCCGGACCAACCAGGATCCGATCCGATTGGCGCTGGCCGGCGGGGAGGATTACGAACTGCTCTTTACCGTCCGGCCTGCCGACGAGGTCCGGTGCATTCGGCTCCTGCGTCGTTTGCGGCTTCCCTGCCGACGGATCGGCACGATCGATCGCCCGGCGGCCGATCGGACGCCATCCGGGCCGGCCGTCACGGTGATGACGCGCGACGGCCGCCGGCAATCGCTCCGCTCGTTCATTGCCACGCAACGGCTTCGCAGCTTCGAACATTTTCGGGCCCCGGCCCGGCGGGGACGGCCGTGAAGCGCTGGCAGATCACATTCCGTCGGGGATTGTCCCGTCTGCTGGTCCGATTGGGCAAGCTGATTCATCTCGGCGAATCGCCCGAACGCACCGCACTCGCATTCGCCATCGGCGTCTTCATCGCGTTTACGCCGACGTTCGGCCTTCACTATCTGACCGCGCTGATCGTGTTTTGGATTCTGCGGCTCAATCTGCCGGCGCTGCTCGTGGGGGCGACAGTGAACAACCCGTTCACGATCGCCCCGATCTACAGTTTCTGCCTCTGGATCGGCCTGTTACTGGTGGGGGGCAAGGAACCGCGCCAACCGATTGATTGGGATTTCTCGATCTGGGATGTGCGCTCGCTGTGGAACGCAGTGATCCAACTCAAACCGCTCCTGGTGCCGTTTCTCGTGGGCACGTTGCTCGTCGGGACGATCGCAGCCTTCATCAGCTACTGGCTGTTCTACCGATTGGCGAGGCGGCGGTGGCTGATCAAGCAAAAACGGTTGATGGGAGTCGCCGGACGGGGCAGGGGACAGGCGGGGCAGGTCCAGCCGCCGCTGCCTTAGCAGGCCGTTGAAAAAGTCCGGCTGCTGCGTTCTCGGTCGCTCGGAATCCTCATCCGACCACCGCTCTGCGAGATGGTCGGACTCCGGGTTCCTCGCTCCCTGCGGCCTCGGGGCACCCGCGCAAGCGGGTCGTGGAGCTTTTTGACCGGCCTGCCCGAAGAAGGCTTTTTTCAACACCCTGTTAGGCGCTGACGGCGAGCTGTTCTGCCACGTCCAAACGTACGCCGATGATCTTGGAGACGCCCGGCTCTTCCATCGTGACGCCATAAAGTTGATCGGCGATCTCCATCGTCCGCTTGTTGTGGGTCACGATCAGGAATTGCGTCTGCTGGGTCATGGTCTTGAGCACCGTGGTGAACCGGCGGACGTTCTCCTCGTCCAGCGGCGCGTCGATCTCATCCAGCAGGCAAAAAGGGCTGGGCGAGATCAGAAAGCTCGCCATCAAGAGCGCGATCGCGGTCAGCGCCTTCTCGCCGCCCGAGAGCAGATGTATCGTCCGGAGCCGCTTGCCCGGCGGCTGCGCCATGATTTCAATGCCGGACTCCAGCGGATTCTGCTCATCGAGCAGCGCCAGCGCCGCGTGGCCGCCCGGGAAAAACCGGCCGAACAGCTCGCCGAACCGGCGGTTTAACTCCGTAAACGTCTCCAGAAAGAGGTTCTTGGTCGTGCGGTTGATCTTGGCGATCGCTTCACGCAGATCCTCCATCGAGCGCGTCAGATCGGCCTCCTGCTTGGTGAGAAATTCGTGCCGCTGCTGCAACTCCTCATATTCTTCGATGGCGGCCGGATTGACCAGCCCCAGCTGTTCCCGTTTGGACTTCAGCGCGGCCAGCTCCTGCTCCGCCGAGGCGATCGCGGCCTCCTCCCCAGCCTTCTCCGATGATTGCTCCGATGACTGATCCGTCCCGTCGTCGCCCTGACTGTCACCGGCCTGACTGTCACCGGAAGGAACGGTCAGCAACGGCGCCGCTTCGGCCTCCGCGGCCTCCGGCGTCAGATGGTAGACCGTCGCCAGAAAATCGGCCACGCGGTTGACTTCATACCCCACTTCCAGCACCTGTTGCCGGCCCTTCACGACAAGTTCCTGCACCTGATCGAGCCGGCGCCGCTGTTCCTTCTCCTCGGCCTGGCGCACCCGCAGCAGCGCCTCCTGCTGCGCCACATCCTCCACCGCCGTCTGCCGGCGCAGCCGAAGTGTTCCGACCACGGCGGTCACGCTTAGCTGCTGCTCCCGAAGCTGTCCGGATTCGGCCTCCGCGCGCTGCCGTTGGGCCGCCAGCCAGCCCAGACGGGTCCGCTTTTCGTCCCGCTGACGCGTGACCTGCTCGGCCAGCCGGTGGAGGTGCTCGACGGCCGCGGCAAGTTGTTCCGCCCGTTCGGCGCCGCTCGCCACGTCGACTTTCAATTGCGTCAACCGCTCCTGGGCCGCGTCACGGCCCTGCGCCGCGTCGGCGACGGCCGCGCTCCTGATCGACACATCGGCCTCCAATGCCTGCCGACTGCCGGCCAGCTGCGCCAGCTCGCTTTCCACCGCGCGGTGCTGCTGATCGGCTTCCTGGCTTTCCCGATCCAGCAGCGCCATTTCCTGATCAAGCAGGGCGAGTTGAGACCGGAGCCGTTCCTCAACCTGTCCGAGTTGCTCCACCTCTTTCTGCTGACTCATCGCCTCCATCTGCAGCGTTTGAACAACATCCCGTTGCCGCCGCTCCTCACCCGTCGTCGCATCGAGCCGTTCCTGCAATTCTGCTCCCTGGCGGGAAAGATCGGCCACGGCGGCCTCCAACTGGGGCAATTCCGCCTCCAGTTGCTGACGAAGGCGCCGTTGCTGCAAGAGACCGTGGCCCTGACCCGATCCGGCTTCGGGCGGATGGCCGCCGACAATCACGCCGCTGGGCAGGAGCAGGTCGCCGTCGACGGTCACCAACAGGCTGCCGGCCGGCGCCGCCGGCTGCAGACGGATCGCATCCTGCAAATCGGCCACGATCCAGACCCGCCCCAGCAGTCGGGCGATCAACGGCTCGATCCTGTCACGGGCTTCATTGGACTGGGGGGACCGGGGCGCCACCAACCGGGCGGCCGGGATCAACTCCGGGTGCGGAGCGGCCTGTTGCCGCTCCGACGCATCGACCTGGTCGGCCAGTTTGGTGGGGAAAAAATGGGCTCGTCCGATCGTATGTTGCTTGAGAAACGCCACGGCCGACCGGGCGGTTTGCACCTCGTCCACGATAAACGCCTGAAGTTGTTCCGCCAGGGCCGCTTCAATCGCCCGCTCATAGGACGGTTGCACTTCAATCAGATCGGCCACCAGGCCGCGCAGATCGGCGGCGGCCAGCGGGCCGTAGGTCGTCAAGGCCTCCCGCAACTCGGTCTGCTGGCGCACCAATCCCGCTTCCAATTCCTGCAACGAGGCCAGACGGACCGTCGCTTCGGTCAATGCACCCTGACGCTGGCCCCTGGCCTGCTCATTCGCCGCCAACGCCTGCCGGCCCTGCTCGATCGCAGCCTGGGCCTCATGATGGGCCGCCTGGCCCTTGTTCATCTGTTCCGTCACCGCCTGCCGGGTCGCCAGCGCCTCCACGCGCCGAACGGTCGTCAGGGCCAGCTCTTCCTCCAGCCGGCGCCGCTCATTCGACGATCGTTCCCGCTCGCGCTGGAGCGACACGCTTCTGGCTTGCAGCAGAGTCAGCCGGTTCTGTGCTTCGCTGACCGCGGCCAGCGCGGCAAACAGCTGCCGGTTGATCGTCTCCTGGGCCTGAACCGCCTCATCGGCGGCGCGTTCCAGCGCCTCGACCTGGGCCTGCTGCTCCTGCAGCGCCGCTTCCCGCTGCCGTTGGTCCCGATGCAGGTCGCCCAGCGCCGACTGCCGCCCGGCCATCTCTTCGTGTTGACGGGCGATCGCTTCTTCCAGCCGGGCCGCCTCGCCGGTCAGTTGTTCGGTTTCTGTCGCCCACACCGCCTGCTGTTCCCGCAGATGCTCGATCCGGCCGGCCGCCTGCTGCTGCTCCGCCTCCCGGGCGAACAACTCCTGCTCGAGGGCGCGGATCGCCTGATGCGCCTCCACCTGGGCGATCTGCAACTGCTCGATCTCGGCCTCCAGCGCGCCGACGGCGGCCAGTTGCTGGGCTTCGGACAGCTGCCGTTCGCCCTGGTGCCGGACGGCGTCGGCCTGCCGCGCACGCAGTCCCTGCAGCCGGTGCACGGAGAGCGACAGCTCCAGCGTGCGGATTTTCCCGGCCAGTTGTTGCGCGGCGTGCGCCTTCTTGGCCTGGCGGTCCAGCGCGTTGATCTGCCGCTTCACCTCGCCGATGATGTCCTTGACGCGCAGCAGATTCTGCTCGGTCGCCTCCAATTTTCTGACGGCCTCGGCCTTCCGCACCTTGTACTTGGCGATGCCGGCCGCCTCTTCGATCAGGCCGCGGCGCTCCACCGGCGACGCATTGATCAACCCGTCAACCTTCCCTTGTTCAATAATCGTGTGGCCCTTGAAGCTGCCGCCCGCCTCGAGCAGCAGATCCCGGATGTCTTTGAGCCGGCAGGGCACCTTGTTGATCAGGTATTCGCTCTCTCCGGAACGGAACAGTCTTCTGGTCACGGTCAATTCGCTGAACTCTCCGAAGCGGGACGTCAGGGAGCCGTCCAGCCCTTCAAACGTGAGCGAGACTTCGGCCATGCCCATCGGTTTGCGCCGTTCGGTGCCGTTGAACAGCACGTCCTCCATCCGGTCGGCCCGCAAGGTTTTCGCGCTTTGCTCACCGATCGCCCAGAGGACGGAATCAGAAATGTTGCTTTTGCCGCAGCCGTTCGGCCCCACGATGGAGACGATCCCGGGGGGCACGGTGATGACGGTCCGATCGGCGAAGGATTTAAACCCGAAAATGGTGATCTGTTTTAAGCGCATCGCCCACCGTGCGCCCCGACAGGCCGGGGCTCGCGATGGTGCGCCCAGAAGATAGAAATGCCGGCGGGTGCATCCACCGGCTTTTCTATAACATAATTATGGCGCTATGTAAAGATAAAACCACAAGTTGCAGTGGTCGAAATCCTCAACCGCCACAGATGTGGTGGCCGTTTATTGGGGGCTCGCCCGCTCTTCCTGCAAGGTGAAATTGACCCGCCGCCGGTCCAGATCGACGCCGGTCACCCGAACGGTGACGGGATCGGCCAGCCGGTACCGATGGCGCACCCCCATCAGCGTGTGCTGCTCTTCATCGTACCGGTACTGATCGTTCGGCAGCGTGCGGGCGGGGACCAGGCCTTCGACAAAAATATTCTCCAGCTCCACGAACAGGCCGAAGCGGGCCACGCCGGTGATGAAGCCCTGATAGACCTCGCCGATCCGCCCCAGCATGAAGCGGGCCTTTTTCACATTGACCACCTGCCATTCCGCTTCCATGGAGAGCCGTTCCCGGTCGGAGCTGCGCTGGCCGAGCTCGGGCAGCAGACCGACCAGCCGCTGCCGCTCGGCGGCGGACGGCGGGCCGTGACGCAGCACCTGCTTGAGAATCCGGTGGACCACCAGATCGGGGTAGCGGCGGATCGGGGAGGTGAAGTGGGTGTAGCAGTCCGATCCCAGGCCGAAGTGACCCTGGTCTTCCGGACCGTACCGGGCGCGCTTCATCGACCGGAGCAGCAGATGATTGAGCAGTCGTTCCTCCGGCCGCCCCTTGGCGGCCTCCAGCAGCGCCTGCAGCGTGATGGGCGATTTCAACGCTTCGGTGGCCGACGGAGGAACGTGCCCGAAGCCCTTGGCAAAGTGGCTGAAGGCGGCCAATTTCTTCGGATCGGGCGGTTCGTGGATCCGGTAGAGCATCGGCACATCCAACCGGGTCAAAAAAACGGCGACGGCTTCGTTGGCGGCCAGCATGCACTCCTCGATCAGCCGGTGGGCCACAGTCCGCTCTTCACGGAGAATATCGGTCGGCCGGCCCTGCAGATCGAGCAGAATTTCCGGCTCCGGCAGGTCGAAGTCGAGACTGCCCCGCGCCATCCGGCGGTGGCGCAACTTTTCGGCCACCTCCGCCGCGAGCTGGAGCATCGGACGGAGCGTGCGATACGGCTCCGGCACGCCGTCGGGCCCGCCATTGGATGACGACGCTTGCAACGCGGCGGCCACTCCCGGATAGGTCAATCGGGCGTCGCTCCGGATCACGCTTTCATAGATGGTGGTCTTGAGCGGACGGCCGTCATGGCTCCACTCCATTTCCACGGTCATCGCCGCGCGCGGCTCCTCGGGATTCAAGCTGCACAGGCCGTTGCTGAGCCGCTCGGGCAGCATGGGCACGGCGCGATCCGGAAAATAGACGCTGGTACCGCGCAAGCGCGCCTCCAAATCGAGCGCCGAGTCCCACGCGACATAATGGCCCACGTCGGCCACATGCACCCAGAGACGATAGCCGTGCGCGAGCCGCTCGACCGAAATGGCGTCGTCGAAATCCTTGGCCTGTTCGCCGTCGATCGTCACCGTCGTCAGGGCGCGCAGATCGCGGCGGCCGTCAACGGGCGACGGCACGGTCGACCCGAACGCGGCGGCCTCCCGTTCCGTCTCGGCGGAAAAGGCGGTCGGCCAGCCGAACTCTTCAAGCACCAGGTCCGTGTCGTGCTGGGGCGCATCCGTCAGGCCGAAATCGCGCACCACGCGCACGGTCAACGGCCCCGTTGAAGGCAGTTCGCCCACCACCAGACTGCCGGAGACCATTGAGGCGGGGTCAACCGTCGGCGCGGCGGAGGGAAACTGGCCGGCCTGATCAACATGACGGCCGGCCGACGACGCAACGGGCAGGGGCGTGGAGAGCCGTTCGTCCAGCGGCACAACCACGCCGCCCTGCGGGCCCGATTGATACCGGCCCACGATCCTGGGGCGGGCCCGCTCCACCACCCGGACGATCCGGCCCGTCGGCCCCCGGCCGCCTGATCCGCTCCCGCGAGCCGATCCCGCAGACTGGCCGCGGCCTCGACGACGGCCGCCGCGTTTCGCCGGGAAGCGGTCCCGCCCCTTCAGCTCGACCAGCTTGACCTCCACCTGATCGCCGTGCAACGCGTTCCCCATCCCCTGCCGGGTGATGAAAACATCCGGGTCGTTGGGGCGGGCCGAAATGGACACAAACCCGTACCCGTCCGGATGGCGCCACAACCGGCCAATCAGCCCTCCGGCGCCGGGCGCGGCGGCGTGCGATGAAGGCGGCCGCTGGTCACGGCCGCGTTTGGCGGGAGTGGCGCCCGGCACGACACTGCGATGCCCGCCGGTCAGCTGAAACCGAAGGCCGTTGTGCCGGATCAACAATCCTTCCGACACCAGTTGTTCGAGCAGCCGGCGCATCGCCTGGTGGTGAGAGGGCGGCACCCGGTGCTGTTTGATCAGGGCCCGGAGGGAGCGGGACTGGCCGGGCTGATCGGCGAAGGAAGCGAGCAGGGCCTCCCGGTTGAGGAGGGAGGTGACGTCAGGTCGGCGTGAAGACATGGAGGGTATTATATACAACTGTCGAATGACGAATGTCGAATGGAGTAGAAGAACTCTGCATTGACGAAGCTCGGTGGACCGCCAAAATAACGGCGGCCAGGGGCCGAGCGTCGATTATAGGGGCTCGCGTCGCCCCCTCCACCAGGCAAGCATGGTGGAGCCCCCCCTCACGCTCGCGTTGCTCGCTGGGCAGATACCCGCATTGTGGGTATCTGCTTGACACGCGAGCCATGGAGACAACTCGGATGGCGGTGGGGATTATCAAGGAGATCGGCGCCGCCCCCCCTGACTTCAAAAGACTATAAATTCGTAGGGCTGCTGGGAATTTCCTGCGCCAGGACGCGCTCGGTCGCCTTGGCCAGTTCGGCGTCCGCGCCGTGATCGAGCGCAAAGACACGGCACTGGACCACCTTGGCCGGGATGAAATCGATCAGCGTCCGCAACGGCTCCTTCGAATTGGCGCCCGTTGACGGATCGTAGACGTGAATCTGAAACTCGCCCATGTTGAACGGATTCAGCGGTCGCGGATCCTGATTCGCCAGGTCGACGCGGAACGGCGTGTCGCGCAGGTGCGGGGGCAGATGCGCCCGGATGCCCGCCTCCACCTGGCCGCTCTCCATGAAGACGCGCCCCCGCTCCTCGCCGCGCGTGGGTAGTGTCATCTCAAAAGCCATCTTCCATTTCACGTCGCGCCCCAGCAGCCGCTGCCACTCCTGCGCCAGCGCTCGCTTCTGTTCGGAGCGCGCCGTCTGCCAGCGGCGCACCTCCTCCAGCAGCGACCAGTCGGTCAGCCCGAGGTAGGGGGTCAGCTCCTTCCGCAGATCGGCATCGAAATAGAGCGCCATCGTTCCCTTGAAAATATCGCGCAGGTGCAGATCGATCGCCCGGGTGGTCCGGTGGTAATAGACGTTGGTATAAAGATACCAGCGCGCGGTCAGAAACATTTGGAGCGCAGCCAGTCCGGCGCGGTGCAGCGTCAGGCCGTCGCCGGTGAAAAACGTGTAGTGCAGCAGCCGGTCGAGATCAACCGGGCCGACGGCCACGCCGCACATGTAGGCGTCGCGCAGGACGTAGTCGAGATTGTCCGCCGTATACGTGCCGCCCAGAATCGGCTGGAGCAGGACCAGCCACTTGGGCCATTTCGAGCTGTCCTTGTGCGGGTCCTTGAGGATCAAAAAAGCGAGCTGTTCCGGATCGAGGGTCTCCCCCTGGGCCAGCGGGCCGCCGGGGCTCCGCCGGATGTTCCGGATCAGGTCGCCGAGCTGCTCGACGATGATCCGCTGGCCGACCCGTTCGTGGGTCAGGTGGAACGCTTCCAGGTGATGCTGATCGAAAAAATGGCCGAACGGGCCGTGCCCCACGTCGTGCAGCAGGGCGGCGGCCCGGAGCAACGCTTCGATATAGGCCGGGGAGGGGCAGTCGGGGGCGACTGCGCTCAACGACGGGTAGAGGTGGCGCGCAAACCGGCCGGCCACGTGCATCGCGCCCAGCGAATGCTGGAACCGGCTGTGCTCGGCCGAGGGATAGACCCAGCGGGCGCTCTGCAATTGCGAGATGTAGCGCAGCCGCTGCATCCAGGCCGAGTCGATCAGCTCTTTTTCGGTCGTTTCATCACGGTGCCGGCGCGCGGGCACGGTGAAGGTGATGTAGCCATGAATCGGATCGGAAATCAGCGCCTGGCCGTCGTACCGCGCCGTGGCAACGGAATGGGGTGATGGCTGCTGATCAGGGCGGGTCATCGGATTTTGGGGGGGATTTTTGGGGAGGCGTGGGGGATCATTGGGCGATTCCTGGGGACTCCCGGATAATAACAGTGCGCAGGTCGGAGCCGGCCATAAGCCGAGTTCTGTTCCCGCCCGCGGTTGCCCACGGACGGGCGACGACCATTTCTCTAGGCCCGCCGTTGCCGGCAGGCTCAAGCGACCAACCCGCCCCGCGTCACCTGGTCGGTGAACCCAGCGAGCCGCTGAGCCGCTAAGCGGCGCGGGGCCTATTCGGTCTTGCTCCGGGTGGGGTTTGCCGTGCCCCCTCGGTCACCCTCGGGGCGGTGAGCTCTTACCTCACCGTTTCACCCTTACCAGCAAAACAGTGACGAGTTGAGAGTGACGAGTTGTCAGTGAAATGCCGTGTATCAGCCTTCACTTATCACTCGTCACTTGTCACTGTCCTCCTTGGCGGTTTGTTTTCTGTGGCACTTTCCTTCGCCTCGCGGCGACTCCGCATTACGGAGCACCCTGCCCTGTGGGGCTCGGACTTTCCTCCCCGACGCGATGCGTCGGAGCGATCGCCTGTCCGACTCCCACCTGCGCAATTCCATTATAGAAAAGCCCCCGATTGATTGCAACCGATGAGGAAAGGTGGTAGTGGGTCAGGTTCACCGCGCCCGGCTCAAAAATAGGGACACGTCCCAATTTCGTTGTGTGCCGTGCGTCGCACGAGGAAATGGGGACGTGTCCCCATTTTTGCCGCGGTGGAATCCATCAAACTGACCCACTACCGGAAAGGTAGCTAGGTGGTCAGGTTGCTCGGTCGCTAAAAAAGGACCCAACGGAGTCGGAAAAGTTTTCTGCAGTTGTCGCTGCTTGAAAAGTTCTCCTAGCCACCCAGCAACCTTGCTACCCAGCCACCTGTCCCTGCTGTCGGCTTGTTGATTTTAGTCAGTCGTGCTATAGTGCCTTCGCCGGTCGCCGCCGACGCGACGACCCGCATCAGTCATGCGCCCCATTCTCATCAACGAGGTGATGATTCCCAAACCCGTCACCATCACGCCCGACCAGACGATCGGACGGGCGATGGAGCTGATGGCCCGCTACGACTTCCGGCGGCTGCCGGTCGTCAAGGAGGGCAAGCTCGTCGGCATCATCACCGATCGCGACGTGCGCCAACTGGCCGGGCGGCCCACACTGAAGCTGCCCAAAACGGCCCAGGACGATGCCTACCTGAGTCTCCCGGTCGAAGAGGCGATGACGCTCAACGTCATCACCATCCGGGACAATCAGCCGGTGCAGGAGGCGATTCAGCAGATGCTCAAGCACAAGATCAGCGGTCTGCCCGCCGTCGACCGCCAGGGCCAGCTCACGGGCATGCTCTCCATTCAAGACGTTCTCAAATACTGCCTGGACCTGCTTGATCGCGAGGCCGACCGGTAGTCGTTGCATGAGCAGGGGAGGCGCGGGGAGCGCGGTGCGAGTCGGTCTCCTGCTCCTTGTCGCGCTGGCCCTGCCCCCCGGACCGGCGCTCGCCGAAAATCCATTGGAGCTCGACCTCAGGGTCGGCCCGGCCGTGCCGCTCGCCGATTTCGCGGATCGCGCCGATGCCGGCGTCTTCCTCAGCGGGACCCTCTTCATCCATGCCGGCCGGACCGCCAGCTTCGGGCTTGAGGCGGGCGGCAACCTCGCCCATTCCAGGGGCTCGCAGGACACTTCCATTTTCCAGTTGACCCCGGTCATTCGGTTGGAAGCGCCGCTGGCCAACAAGCGGGGAAAGGGCTATCTGCTGCTGGGGGCGGGGTACTACCAGGTCGACTCCGAATCGCCCGCCACCCACATCCAGCACGGCGATCTCGGCTTCAACATCGGCCTGGGCTTTCTCGCCCGGGTCTCGCGGAGCGTCATGGCGGGCTTCGATCTTCGTTACCATCATATCGTCGACTCGGGTTCCGATCTCGATTATCTGGTCCCGGGCATCCTCTTGGCCTTCAGCCCTTAGCGAAACCTGCGCCCCGGATTGTAATTTTGCCCCGTTTGGTGTAGAAGGAAGCGTGCGGCCGCCCCCCCAGCGGCTGCGGGAGGGCCCTCCTCATGAGAACCACGGCATGGCTGCTGCTGGCCGGGCTGGCCGGCTGCACCTCTTCCATTACGGTCCAACCGTCATTTCAACCGCTCCCGTCATTGTCATTGGCGGCTCCACCCCTCGTGCAGGTGGAGCCGAACGGTTTTCGCTTCTGCTATCTTGACGAACCGTGCCAGGTCGACGCCGCTCTGGCCGCCCGCTATCAAACCTTCGTGGGCGAACGCTTTTCCACCGCGCCCGTGCCCGCCCCCCCGGATGTGATGGCGCCCGCGCCGATCCGCCTCATGACCGAGATGCACGTGGTGAACGATCATCAGGGGCGGCTCTTCGGCTACGGGTTGCTGTTCGGGCCGCTGGCCTTTTTGGCGCCGATCCCCTATCCCATGGCGCTTGATCTGCTGACCGTCTCCACAACGATCGACAAGGAGGGGAAGCCGATCCGCGTCTACCGGAGCCGGCAGTTGGTGGAGTTCTGGACCTATTCAGCCTGGGGTCTGCGCGATCCAAAACTGATGGATGCCGCCATGCGCCATCATCTGCGCGCCCTGGAGCGCAGCCTTCAGGTCGACATGGCCATCTACCAACCGCCGCCCGTTCCCGCCACCCCGCCGCCGGCCGAGTCAGCCGCGCAGGCCGCACCCGCCAAGCCCGCCAGTTAACATGCGCCGTTCCATCCGTTGCCGGCCGTGCGGCGCGGGCCGGCTGCTGCGGAGTGTCCTCTTTGCCGTCACCGTCGGGGCGGTCATCGTCCAGGGGGCGCCGGTCAAGGGCGCCGTGATCGGAGAGCCGACGGCGACCGGGAGTCCCGGTCAGTTCCGGGTCGAATCGGAAGTCGACTATGCGACGCAGGACGTCGAAGCCGGCCGGCAGTGCTGCCTTGAATCGAAAGCCGTCCGGTTGCTGATCAAATTCTCCGGGCTCGCCCATCGGCGGGTTGAACTGTTCGGACGGTTGGGCGGCCTGATCATGCAGACGCTGCAGGGGCCGGTCAGTCCCAATATTGACGGGTCGGCCGCCATCGCCGTCGGCGGCGGGTTCAAGGTCACGCTGTACGAGCGGGGACCGCTGGCGTGGGGGGCGGGCGGTCAGGTGCTCTACCACGAAAGCAAGGATTCCGGCCTTCCGGCCACGATCACATGGCAGGAGGTGGATCTGTTCACCGGGCCGACGGTCATCCTCAGGCCCGGCGTCGATGTCTACGGCGGCCTGCTCGGATCGTTGGTCGTCGGCGAGCTTCACCGCTCCGGCGGGTCGGCCGATCTCGACCAACACACCCCGCTCGGCCTCCTGCTGGGCGGCCGGGCCATGGTCACACGATCGGTCTTCTTCGGCCTGGAGCTGCGACTGGTCGATCAGGCGAGCGCGTCCAGCCGCGTCGGCGTGGTCTTTTAGGGCGGCGCGCCCGGCAATGAGAACAGGGCTCCGCCGGTCACCCAGTACACTTCCCCCACCAACACCAGCAGAGCCAGGCACAGCGCGATCAGGGTCACCGGCACGCCGATCTTGACGTACAGGCGGTAGGGCACCGCGATGCCGTGATCGCGCAAGATCCGAAACCATAACAGGGCGGCCAACGAGCCGATCGGCAGCATCTTCGGCCCCAGGTCGCCGCCGATGAGCTGGGCAAACGCCAGCACCTTGTGCAGCAGCGGCGAAGTCCCCATATCGTGAATGGCCAACGCCATCACATAGGCCGTGGGGTGGTTGTTCATCAACGCCGAGCTGAACGCCGCCACGACACCGGTGGACAAGACCAGCCCGATCGGATCATCGCCGGCCAGCCGTCCGATGAGCGCGCCGATGTGCCCGGACATTCCCGACGCCCTCAGACCATTGACGAGAATAAAAAAACCGATCACAAACACCAGCACATCCCACGCCACCCCCCTGATCACGCCAACGGGAGCGATGCCGCCCGCAACCCGACCCGCCAGAAGCAGCAGGCACGCCCCGCCGCTCATGACCAACCAGAGCGGCAGACCGATGCGCGGGCCCAGAAACGCCGCCAGCATGATCATCGCAATCAGCCCTGCGGACCACCGGGCAAACAGGGAGAGCGGCTCCGCGGCTGACTCAGGGAGGGGGGGTCGGCTCGCGGCGATCTCCCCGCGGAAATACCACCGCAATGCGAGATAGGTGCTGACGGCGGCGACCAGCGCCGGGAGGGCCATCCAGGAGGCATAATCCAGAAAATCGATGTTGAAATAGTGGGCCACGACGATGTTGATCGGATTGCTGATGACCAGTGCGGCGACCAGATTGGCGATATTCAACACGGCAAAGAGATACGGCAGGGGGGACAGTCCGGGCGCATTGCGCAACAACAGGCAGACCAGCGGGGTGAGAATCAACACCGCGGCGTCGTTGGTAAAGAGCGCGCCGGTCGGCACCCCGACCCAAAAGAGCCAGAAAAAGAGCCGCCGCCCGTCGCCGCGAGCCAGCCGCAGCACCGCCGACAGCAGCCGGTCGAAGAGTCCCGCCCGTTGGGCGACCAGCGTCATGACCATCAAACTGATGATCGTGATCACGGGCTTGAGGAGGATGGCGAGCGATGCGCCGATCAGGCCCCACGGCGAACCGGGGAGCACCAGCAGCATCACCGCGGCGCCGACCGCGGCGGCCCACCCATGATGCAGGCGCCAGCCGGAAATCGTCGGCTGCGTAAGCGACAGATAGACCGCGGTGAGAAAAATCGGCAGCGTGGTCAGATAGGGTTGCAGAACGACTCCCGGGTGGCGTGGCAGGACGGTGGTTTATATCGACTTGCCGCCCCGAAGTCAAGCCGCGACGAGGCCGGGTAGTGGGTCAGTTTGATACTGCCCTCATGTGTGACGTCAAAAATAGGGACACGTCCCAATTTTCCCAGAGTCAGTCACAAGCAGGCAGCAGGCACTCCCCAAAATTGGGACGTGTCCCTATTTTTCGGGTGAAACTGGCCCACTACCCGAGGCCACAACAGCGTGCCATCCTGAGGAAAGCGGCGCGGTAAAACGGGTGGCGCGGCTCAGTGCGCCGGGGGAGTGGACGGGGGTGGCGCGGGTGAGTGAGGACTCGCGGAGGGCGCGGCCGGCGCCGCAGGGTTCAGAAAGCGCTCAAACGCTTCCAGCGGCTGGGCGCCGCCGATAAATTCTCCGTTGGCAATGACCACCGGCGTGCTGGTGATCCCCAGGGTGTGGGCGTCACGAAGATCGGACTCGAGTCTCTTTTCCGTTTTACGTTGCTGCACGCAGTCGTTCAACTGATCGCCGTTGAGCCCGTTCCGTGACGCCCACGATTTCAATCGCGAGGCCAGGGCGCCTGAATCCCCGCCGGTGACCTGGCTGGCAAAGAAATCATCGTGCAGCGCCCAGAAGGCCTCGGCCTTCTGCTCCCGGGCGCATTCGGTGGCCAGCGCCATGGAATGGGCCAGTGGGTGCACGTTCGTCAGCGGAAGGTGCTTGTAATAGAGCCGCACCTTGCCGGGGTATTTGGCCATCAGGGCCGTCAGGGTCTCGTGCAGTTTTTTGCAGAACGGGCATTGAAAATCGGAAAACTCGATCAGCGTCAGCGGCGCGGACGACCCGCCGCGAGGCACGCGGCCTTCCAGATCAAAATCTTCGATCTTGTAGACGACCTTCGTCGGCTGGCCGATGATGCCCGCCGTCAGGTTTTTCTCCGTCGCCGTATCAATGATCTGGCCCATGATCAACTTGTCGCCGGAGACGTAGAAGACGCCGGGCTTCCGTTTACCCATGGCGTCCATAAAATAATGCACTTCCCACAGCCCGGGGATGGGCGACGGTCTCCACTGATCGATCACAATCCGGCCGCCCCCCTGGGATTCCACAGTCTTTTTCAGAAACTGTTCGACCTTGGTTTTCTCGGAGGGGGCATTCGACGCCTCTTCGGCACCGGTCGGAACGACAAAAACCGCCAGGGTCAGCGCCCCGAGCAGCAGGGCGGCCATGAACGTGTATGCGCAGGCGCGTCGCATGAGTCTCAATATAGTCGAAGATGAGGAAAAAGGAAAGCCGCCGGGCCTGGTCGTATCAGGCGCCGGCGGCGGAATGGTGGAGGTGCCGGGAGTTGAACCCGGGTCCGGAAACCCTCAACCGTCGGATCCCACGTGCGTCGTCACGGCTTGAGATTCGCCCCTCTCGCGGCCCCGTGTCCGGCCTTGAAAGGCGCTAGTCCCGCTAGAGTCTCGTCCCGTTCCCGCGAGACAGAGGAACCGGACCAGCCCGCTTCGAGTCACCCCGATTGAGCGCAGGCGTCGCAACCGGGATGGCTGCTTACTTAAGCAGCGAGAGCCAACTCAGCGTTGGCAGTTCTGGTTTTGCCAGTTGTTTTACGAGCCCACTGGCACCTCGGCACGCATCCGGCGATCTCATGATCCCCGTCGAAACCGGTCACCCCCATTCAATATCAGGAATGGGTGGAACCATGCTTATTATACCGCAGGGGGGCTGTCTAAAACAGGGTGGGGATAACCTGCGCTCTTGGCTTGAGCGGCTGCCTTTAAAGGTTGGCCCTATTTTTTCTTCCTCTCTTCTCTCAAAAGCGAGAGCGGAGGCGCAGTCGGGGACGGTGACGAGGCCGTCTGAAAGGCCGCCACCTCCATGGCGATGATCAATGTGGCGGCCTGCAAGCGAGGCGGGCGAGGACCGTAACCGCAGCCCGCCGTGCCGAGGAACCGACCCTGGCTGCACCTCCCATCACACACCTACCGCTCCCGCCGACTCTGCTTCATCGCCCGCTCGACTTCCCGCTCCGCCGCCTTCCGCCGCAACGTCTCGCGCTTGTCCCCCCGCTGCTTGCCTCGGGCCAATCCCAACTCCACCTTGGCCCGGCCTCGCTTGAAATAGAGCGAGAGCGGGACCAGGGTCAGCCCCTTCAACTGCACTTTGCCCGCCAATCGGTTGATCTCGTCACGGTTCAGCAGCAGCCGGCGGGGGCGAAGCGGGTCGTGGTTCTCGCGCGCGCCGTGGCTGTAGGGGCTGATGTGGCATTGATGGAGGACGACGTTGCCGTCTTCGATCCGGGCAAAGCTGTCCTGCAAATTCACCTGGCCCTCCCGCAGCGCCTTGACCTCCGTTCCCAGCAGGGCGATCCCCGCCTCGTACCGTTCCTCAATGAAATAATCGTGCAGCGCCTTCCGGTTGGTGGCAATGGGAACCATGGCGGGTTTCTCAACGGTCATGGTGCGCAAGTACGTTGGAATGTCGAATGCCGAATTTCGAATGTCGAATGAAGTAATTTTCGATTGACGATTGTCGATTTTCGAATGAGGACAAACCATTCCTGCCACATACCGAAGCTCGGAGAACAGCAGGAAGACGATGGCCAGGGGCCGAGCGTCGGTTTGACACGCGAGCCATGGTGAAAACACGTATGGCGATGGGGGTTATCAGGGGGAGCTGAGCACGCTCCCCCTGATTTGAGCGAGGGCTTTGCACGAGCGGATTGACCCCGTGGCCCGTTGTAGCGTAATGTGGCGTCATGGGATCGCCCAATGGATATCTGATGACAGCGGGGCAGATTCTCACCCCCTGGCTGCGACAGTCCGGCGTGCAACATCATCTGCAAGAGTGGCGGCTGCAAACCGGCTGGGCCGGAATCGCCGGCCATCTGGTCGCCACCCACAGCCGGCCGCTGCGTTTGCGCCATCAGCACCTCACGGTGGCGGTGGAAAGTCCGGCGTGGTTGCATCAACTGCGCTACCTGGAACCCATGCTGCTGACGCAAATTCAACGGGCGTTCGGTCCGGAACTGGTGACGGAACTGCGTTGGGTCGTGGGGCCTGTGACCGATGAGAGCCAACGCCCATCCTCTCAGGCGTCCCCAACGTGGTCGGCGGTTCCTCTGACGCCCGAGACCGAAGCGGTGATCACCGACGCCATGGCGCCGCTGAAGGATCCGGCGATCGCCACGGTCGCCCGCCGCCTGTTGCAGAAGGCGCTGACCGTCGCTCCAACCGCGCCGCGTTAGTGCTGGCCGTTTCCCTGTGAACCGTTGGGGGGCGTTTCCGTCTGCCCCTCCTCATCCTTCTCGCGCAGGATCGCCGCGCCCATCACCCGGTCGCCCTCGGCCAGATCGATCAACCGCACGCCCTGGGTGCTCCGGCCGCTCCGGCGGATGTCCCTGGTCTTAAGCCGGACGATCATCCCGCCGGCCGTCACGATCATGACCTCGTCGTCCGCATCCACTTTCATCGTCGAGATGACGGGACCGTTTTTGCCGGTGGTTTTGATCGCAATGGTCCCGCTGCCGCCCCGCCCCTGGATGCGATAGTCGGTCAACGGCGTCCGCTTGCCGAATCCTTTTTCCGTCACGGCCAGAATATCGAAAGTCGATTGGTCATCGACGATCTCCATGCTGATCAGCTCGTCATCCTGGTGCAACCGGATGCCCCGCACGCCGGAGGCCGTCCGGCCCATGGGCCGGGCCTCGTCCTCGGCGAAGCGGATCGACTGGCCCTGTTTGGTGGCCAGAAAAACCTGCTGGCGGCCCGTGGACAGTTGCGCGCCGATCAGCCGGTCGCCTTCGCTTAAACCCAAGGCGATAATACCGCCGGCCCGCGGATTGCTGTAGGCTTCCACGGGCGTCTTTTTAATCACGCCCTGCTTGGTCGCCATCACGACGTAGGTGTCGGCCCGAAACTCGGCCACCGGCAGGATCGCCGAGGCCTGCTCGCCCTCGGCCAGCTGGAGCAGGTTGGCAATGGCTTTCCCCTTGGCCACGCGGCCGGCCTCGGGAATCTGGTGCACTTTCAGCCAGTGGACCTTGCCGGCATCGGTAAAAAACAACAGATAATCCTTGGTGGAGGCGACAAAGAGCCGGTCGACAAAGTCCTCCTCCTTCGTCCCCATGCCGATCTTGCCCTTGCCGCCCCGCCGCTGGCTCCGGTAAATCGTCAGCGGGCTGCGCTTCAGATAGCCGGTGTGGCTGACGGTGATCACCATCTCTTCGGCGGCGATCAGATCCTCCGGATTGATGTCGGCGCTCTCCGTCACGATTTCGGTCCGCCGGGGATCGGCATACCGCGCCTTGATGTCGACCAGCTCATCGCGGATCACGCCGCGCAGCCGCGCGTCGCTGGCCAGGATGGCCCGCAGATACTCGATCCGCTGGATCGTCTCCTGATAGTCCTGCAGCAGCTTTTCCCGTTCCAGCCCGGTCAGCCGCTGCAGTTTCATGTCCAGGATGGCATTGGCCTGCACGACCGTCAGTTGAAACGTCTGCACCAGGCCGGCCCGTGCCTCCTCGGTCGACCGCGACCGGCGGATGAGCCGGATCACCTCGTCCAGATGATCGAGCGCGATCTTCAACCCCTCGAGGATGTGGGCCTTCTCCTCCGCCTTTTTCAGCTCGAACCGTGTCCGGCGGACGACGACTTCGCGCCGGTGTTCCAGAAATTGCCAGAGCAGTTCCTTGAGCGTGAGAATGCGCGGTTCGTTGCCGACCAGGCTGAGCATGATGACGCCGAAGGTGCTCTGCAGCGCGGTCAGCTTGTAGAGTTGATTGAGAATGATCTGGGCGCTTTCACCCCGGCGCAGTTCGATCACGACGCGCATGCCCTCGCGGTCGGATTCGTCGCGCAGATCGGTGATGCCGTCGATCCGGCGGTCGCGGACCAGCTCCGCGATCTTCTCGAGCAGCCGCGCCTTGTTGACCTGGTAGGGGAGTTCGGTGACGATGATCGATTCCCGCTCCGTCTTGGGGTGGACCTCGATCAACGCGCGGGCGCGCAGCGTCAGGCTGCCCCGTCCCGTCCGATAGGCTTCGCCGATCCCCCGTGCCCCGTAGATGAAGCCGGCCGTCGGAAAATCGGGCCCCTTGATCACGGCCGTCAGTTCGTCGATCGTCGCATCCCGTCGTTCCAGCAGGATCAGGGAGGCGTCGATCACCTCGCCCAGGTTGTGGGGCGGGATGTTCGTCGCCATGCCGACGGCGATCCCGGCCGAGCCGTTGATCAACAAATTGGGGATGCGGCTCGGCAGCACGAGCGGCTCGAGGGTCGAATCATCGTAATTGGGCGAGAAGTCGACCGTATCCATGTCGATATCGGCCAGCATCTCCTCGGCCAGCTTGGTCAGCCGGACTTCGGTGTATCGATAGGCTGCCGCCGGGTCGCCGTCGACGCTGCCGAAATTGCCCTGCCCGTCGATCAGCGGATAGCGGAGGTTGAAGTCCTGGACCATCCGGACCAGGGCGTCGTAGACGGCGGCATCACCGTGGGGATGGTATTTCTTGATGACCTCACCAACCACGCCCGCCGATTTGGAGTAGCGGCGGCTGGAAAGGAGCCCCTCCCGGAACATCGCATAAAGGATGCGGCGGTGGACCGGCTTGAGGCCGTCGCGGCTGTCCGGCAGCGCCCGCCCGACGATGACGCTCATCGCGTAGTCGAGATAGGCCCCCTGCATCTCGTCTTCAATGGCGACGGTCTGTGGTGGGGGCGCCTGGGGCCCCTGGGGGGTCAGCACGTCCGGCATGCTCTCAGCTCTCCATTTACTTCGAACGAATGTGAGAAGCTACGTCCGATTCTCATTCAATTAAATGTCCAGATTTCTGACTTCAAGCGCGTGCTTCTGGATGAAATCGCGGCGGGGCTCGACCTGATCGCCCATGAGAATGGTGAAAATCTCATCCGCCATCACCGTGTCTTCGAGCGTCACCTTCAACAGGGTGCGGCGCTCCGGATCCATCGTCGTTTCCCACAACTGCTGCGGATTCATTTCGCCCAGCCCCTTGTAGCGCTGGATCATCAGCCCCCGCTTGCCCAGCTCCAGAATCGCCCGGACCAGCTGGCTGGCGATGACGAACGATTTCGGCTCGGCGTCCTCGGCCGCCGACTCCGGCTGTTCGTCGCCGGCCTGGTCCGTTTTCTCCGGCGGTTCGGCCGGTGTTGCTGAAGCGGCGGTTCGTTTCCGGCCCTTGGGCGCCGGCTTGCCGGGAACGGCTTGCGCAGCCAGGTGGTAGGGGGGCCGCCCCAGTCCAATCGCAAACGGAGAGACCAATCGAAGCTCCCTGGCCTCGGCGGAGGCCAGCAGCGTGTCATTGACGATCCCCTCCTGCCTGACGCCGTCCTGGACCAGTGCGTAGCGGATCACTTCGCCCTTCTGTTCCTCATCCTGGTCCAGCTCCAGGGTCACCGACAGATTGGGGAAGGCGGCGGCCAGGTCGCGTTTGAGCGTCGCCATCACCTTTTTCAGCGCCTGCGGATCGGCAAACAGCTCCCTCGTCATCTCCGGCTGGAGTGCGAGAACCTCCACCAGTTCGGTCGGCACCTGATGGGCCACCCGGTTGAGCAGCGTTTCGTACCGGATCAGCTTGCGCAGGAGCGGTTTGAGCGCCGCACCGGAACGGCCCTCAGGCATGGTCTCCGACGACAGACGGATGCCCTCGACGGCGGCGTCCAGAAGATACTCCTTCATGGCGTCTTCGTTTTTCAGATATTGCTCATGCCTCCCCCGCTTGACCTTGTAGAGCGGCGGCTGGGCGATGTAGATATGGCCACGCTCGACCAGTTGCGCCATCTGACGGTAGAAAAAGGTCAGCAGCAGCGTCCGGATGTGGGCGCCATCGGTGTCGGCATCGCACATGAGAATGATCCGGTGATAGCGCAGCTTGTCGGCGTTGAAATCATCCGCGCCGATACCGGTGCCCAGTGCGGTGATGAGCGTGCAGATCTCCTCGCTGGAGAGCATCTTGTCGAACCGCGCCTTTTCCACATTGAGAATCTTGCCCTTGAGCGGCAGGATCGCCTGCGTCCGACGGTCGCGGCCCTGCTTGGCGCTGCCGCCGGCCGAATCGCCCTCCACAACGAACAGCTCGCTCTTGCCCGGGTCACGCTCCTGACAATCGGCCAGCTTGCCCGGCAGCGAGGCGCCATCCAGCGCGCCTTTCCGGCGGACCAGGTCTCTCGCTTTGCGAGCCGCCTCGCGCGCGCGGGCCGCGTTGAGCGCCTTTTCCACGATCTGCCTGGCCACACCGGGGTGCTCTTCGAAGTAGGCACCCAACGCTTCATTCGTCGCCGCTTCCATGACGCCCTTCACATCCGTGTTGCCCAGCTTCGTCTTCGTCTGCCCCTCGAACTGCGGGTTGGGCAGCTTGACGCTGATCACGGCCGTGAGCCCCTCCCGGACGTCATCGCCCGTGATCGTTTCGTTCTTGAGCAGGTTGTTGGCCGAGGCGTAATTATTCACCGTGCGCGTCAGCGCCGCCTTGAAGCCCACCAGGTGGGTGCCGCCTTCACGGGTGTTGATCGTATTGGCGAATGAAAAGAGATTCTCGGCGAAACCGTCGTTGTATTGCAGGGCGACTTCGAGCTGCAAACGGTCCTTCTGCCTCTGGACATAGATCGGCTCGTGCAGCGGCGACTTGTTCTCGTTCAAGTGCTCGACGAACGAGACGATCCCGCCCTTGTACGAGAAACGTTGTTCCTTGCCGGACCGCTCGTCTTTGAGCCCGATCGTCAGGCCACGGTTCAGAAAGGCCTGCTCCCGCAACCGCTGGGCGATTTGATCGAAACTGAATTCGCCGGTCTCGAAAATTTGCGAATCGGCCTTGAAGGTGATGGTCGTGCCGTGCTTGGCCGTTTTACCCGTGGCCTTCAGCGGCGCGGTCGGTTTACCCCGCTCATACCGCTGCTGCCAGACGCTGCCCTTCTGGCGGATTTCCATCTCCAGCCATTCCGACAGGGCGTTGACGACCGAAATGCCCACGCCGTGCAATCCGCCCGAGACGGAATAGGCGTCGTTGTCGAATTTGCCGCCCGCGTGCAGGACGGTCAGGACCACCTCGGCGGCCGACCGCTTCTGGGTCGGGTGCATTTCAGTCGGAATGCCCCGCCCGTTGTCGATGACGGTGACGCTGTTGTCCAGATGGATGACGACCTCGATCTCGTCGCAGAAGCCCGCCATCGCCTCGTCGACCGAATTGTCCACCACCTCCTTGAGCAGATGGTGCAGACCGTCGACGCCGGTGCTGCCGATGTACATGGCCGGCCGCTTCCGGACGGCTTCAAGACCCTCAAGAATCTTGATCGCGTCGGCGTCGTAGGCTTTCGTCTGCTGGGTCATCAAGAATGGCGTTCCGTGGGGGCGCTCAGATCCGCATCGGCATGATCACGCAGAGTGATCCGTCGCCGTTGTGCTCGCGAATGACGCAGGGGCTCAGGGCGTCCTTCAATTCCATGACGACCTCTTCGGTGTCGGTCACGCTCAGGGCGTCGAGCAGATAGCGCGCGTTGAACCCCGTGGTCACGGCCTCTCCGGCATAGGTCACGGCCAGCTCCTCCTGCGCCTCGCCGACATCGGGATTGCTGGCGGTCAGCACGAGCCGGCTGCCGGTCAGCTCCCACTTCACGGCGTTGGTCTTCTCCCGCGCAAGCAGCGCCACGCGTCTGAGCGCGCCTTCGAGCAGCTGCCGGTTGACGGTCAACGACTTCATCGCGCCCTTCGGAATGACCTGCTGATAATTGGGGTAGGTGCCCTCCATGAGCCGGGCGACCAGCACCACGCCGTCGCGTTGGATCGTACATTGGTTTTTGGCAATGCCGAGCGTCAGCGGCCCGTCCGCCCTCTCTTCGAGGAGGCGGCGGATTTCCAGCAGCGCTTTTTTGGGGATGATCGCGTTGATCTCCGCCGCGCCCTTCACCTTGGCGGTCCCGCCGGGGCCGGTCACCTCGCGATCGGCCAGCGCCAGACGGTGGCCGTCCGTGCCGACCACCCGCAGCACCGTCTTGCCGTTGACCGAGGCGGTGGTCAGCAGGGTGCCGTTGAGGACATACCGGGCGTCGTTCTCCCCGACGGCGAACACGGTTTTGCGGATCAGCTCGCCCATGGCGGCGCCGTCGATGGTGAGTTCCAGCGCGCCGTCCACGGCGGGCAGCGCCGGAAACTCCTCGGGCGGGAGCGTCATCATCTGAAACCGGCTCTTACCCGCCTCCAGACTGACGCTTTTGCGATCCGAACTGACCAGACGGACCTCCTCATGCGGAAGCTCGCGCACGATTTCATAGAGCTTGCGGGCGGAGACCGTGATCTGCCCCGGCTCTTCCACCTGCGCTTCGTAGCGCCCCTTCAATCCGATCTCCAGATCCGTGGCGAAAATGGCGGCCTCGGTTCCCTTGGCGTCAATCAATGCATGCGAGAGGATCGGCATGGTGTTGCGACGCTCCACGACGCCTTGCACCCGCTGGAGCGCGCGAAAGAGCACTTCTCGTTTCATCGTCATCTTCATGGCGGCGACCCCCTTCTTCCTTTCATCCCGGTGGAGTCTACTCTTTCAATGCCTGGGCCAGCGTGGTCAACAGCGTCTCAAGCCCCTGGTCATGCTGTTTCAGCTCTTCAATCTGCCGGCAGGCGTAGATCACCGTGGAATGATCCTTGCCTCCGAAGTGACGGCCGATTTCGGGAAAGGACAGCTTGGTCAATTCCCGGCACAGATACATGGCGATCTGCCGGGGAAACACCAGATTTTTCGATCGTTTTTTCGATTTGATTTCTGAAATTTTGATGTGGAACCGCTCGGCCACCGCCCGTTGCACCTCGTCGACCGCAATATCGCGCTGGACCTCCTTGATGGTGTCGCGCAGGACCCGCCGGGCCATGTCGATGGTAATTTCCTCGCCGGTCAGCGACCGGACGGCGCCAATTCGGATGAGCGCGCCCTCCAGTTCCCGGATGTTGCTTTTGATGTGCGTCGCCAGGAAGAGGGCCACGTCGCCGGCAAGGGCCATGTGATCGCCCTCCGATTTGCGGCGCAGAATCGCCAGCCGCGTTTCAAGATCGGGGGGCTGGATGTCGGCGGTCAGCCCCATTTCAAACCGGGAGCGCAACCGCTCCTCAATGTCGGACATCTCCTTTGCCGAACGGTCGCTGGAGATGACAATCTGCTTGTTCATCTCGTAGAGGCTGTTGAAGGTATGAAAAAATTCCTCCTGGGTCCGCTCCTTGCCCGCGATAAATTGGATGTCGTCGATCAGAAGCACGTCCACATTGCGATACCGGTTTCTGAACTCGACGGTCTTGTCATACCGGATGGAGTTGATCACCTCGTTCGTAAACTGTTCCGCCGAAATGTAGCAGACTTTGGTCGCCGCCGATTGGGTCATGATGTAATTGCCGATGGCGTTGAGTAGATGCGTCTTTCCCAACCCCACGCCGCCGTAGAGAAAGAGGGGGTTGTAGGCGACACCGGGCTGTTCGGCGACTTTTCGCGATGCGGCGTGCGCAAATTGATTGCCGGATCCCACCACAAATGTATGAAACGTGTACCGGTCGCTTAAGCGCGGATTCTGCCTCCGCTCGACTTTCTTCACATCCGTCTGGGGTGTCGTTGCAACGGGCAGGGCGGTTTGAATCTGGAACGCGAGCTCCATCTGCTGGTCCCCGGAAGCCCGTCTCAATTCTTCAGTCAGCAGCGCAAGATAATGTTCGCGCAACCAGTCAATGACAAATTGATTGGGAACAATCAGCGTCAGCCGGTGGTTGGCCAGTGAGCCGGCCTGGATAGGCCTCACCCATGCCTCATAGCTTTGCGGAGAGATGAGAGAGCGAATACGATCTGCGCAAACCGTCCAATATGGCGCGCCTTGATCACTGACAGGGGAACCCATAACTTACCCACAGGATTTTCAACAGGTGTGAATAACTTTTCTTTTAGTATTTTCAATTAGTTATATATGCGACAAGCGATGCCGTCGACTACAGCATCGACGATAAGTCTGTCGATAAAACACAGGGGGTACTATAGCAAATCGCCGAATCCGAATCAAGGATAGAAAAGACCGGTGCATAGAACAACCGGGGTTTCCACATCTCTATATGTGTCGTTTTACCTGTCTCTCCAGACTGTTCCAATTTTATTCACAGAACCAACACGCCTACTACCATGTAAAGATCTTAATACTATATAAAACCAAATAATAGAACGGAACTTTTCTTGACTTTAAAAAAAAGGTTTCAGTATCATGCCACATTGTGTCATGTCGTGAGTATTGGTTGTCGGCAACCGCCATGGTCATCCTGTTAATCAAGGTTGTCGGGGCGGGAGCTGAAATAGAGCCTGTTCCTGCGGAAGTTTCCCGGTCCAGGGTTTCGACTGAACAGTGTGCCATTTGTCATCAGCGCGCCGGTTCAGTGGTTGAAGTGGACATGAACCAGGGATCAGAGTGTGCAGGCTGCCATGCCAACCGTGATCAGGCTCCGATCCGTGTTGCGCTGGCTGGACAACAGAGTGAGGGGAAGGCGACGGGGATGGTGAAAATTCCATCAGGGTTGTTCACGATTGGATACGATCATCGCCATCCGGATGAAAAACCATCCCACACGATGTCGTTACCTGCCTTTTCCATTGATCTCTATGAGGTGACCAACGGCCAGTACAAGGAATTTGTCGACGCCACCCACCGCGCCCTGCCTGAAAATTGGACAAATGGAACGTACCCTGAGGGAAAGAAAAATCATCCAGTCGTATTTGTCACATGGTATGATGCGCATGACTACTGCGCCTGGACGGGCAAACGGCTGCCAACGGAGGAGGAATGGGAAAAGGCTGCTCGAGGAACGGATGGCAGACTCTATCCATGGGGCAATGATTTTGACCCCAAAAAAGCCAATACCCCTCAATCCCATTCAACGGGCACCATGCCGGTGGGCAGTTTTCCGCAAGGGCGCAGTCCCTATGGCCTGTACGACATGGGCGGCAACGCATGGGAATGGACAGAAAGCTGGGCAAAAGCGTATCCTGGAAGCCCCATTCCGAACGGCCATTACTTCACCGGGGAGTACAAAGTGCTCAAGGGCGGATCATGGGTTGATTGTTCATTCTACCGTTGCGGCATCAGCTCGCTGACATTCAACCGTGGTTACTTCAAACCACAGACCGAGAATCAAGGTTTCGGGTTCCGTTGTGCAAAAGATGTCAAAAAATAGCCGGCCTTGCCGATATCATCGATTTGCCGTTTTCATCCTCGCAATTGGTACGGCCTGCGGGTTGATGCTTACCGGTTGCCAGCGGGAAGAACCCACCCCGATAGGAATGGTTCGCGTTCCGGCCGGCCCGTTCACCATGGGCAGCGACGAGGAGGACACAGAAGGGAAAACCGCTGAATTCGGCATGGTCAAACCACTCTACCAGGACGAACACCCCGCCCACACCGTAACGCTTCCCACCTATTTCATTGACCAGACAGAAGTCACCATTGCGCAATACAAAAAATTTATTGAGGCCACGGGCGCCCGCCCCCCCGCCGATTGGAAGGAGGGCAAGCCCCCGGAGGGACGGGATAACTACCCGGCAAGCGGGATGAACTGGTACGACGCCGACCGATATTGCACCTGGGCGGGCAAGCAGTTGCCAGCCGAGGCGGAATGGGAGAAGGCCGCACGAGGTCCGAACGGACTGTCTTTTCCGTGGGGGAATGAGTTTGACCCCAAAAAGGCAAATACGGGGGGCTCCGGTTTGAACAGTCTTGCCCCCGTAGGCAGCTTTCCACAGGGCCGAAGTCCCTATGGCGCGGATGACATGGCGGGTAACGTATGGGAGTGGACGGCCGATTGGTACCAGGCCTATCCGGGCAGCTCGTACCAATCGCCGGCGTTCGGCCAAAAAACCAAGGTCCTTCGCGGTGGAAGTTGGGGGGGCGCGGGCCACTATGCCCTGAGCTATTTCTATCGCACCTCCCATCGCCTGAACTCCGAGCCGGAGTTTGGGTTTCCCGATGCGGGCTTTCGGTGCGCCAAGCGGGCTCGTTGACCGGTCCGCCTCTCCCCCTGATTCCGATACCGCGAAAACTACTTGACAGGTTGGGCGGCGGCGATTACAATATCGGCCAAGTAGTCGTGGCTATCCATTTTCCCGATCGCGCGGCAACAACGCGATTATCCGTTTGACCACAAGAACCCATCACACGAGTATCACTACAACGGCGAGGGATTGATCCCGACACACAGACCAGCGCATCCGGTGCCGCCTCCAGTTTTAGATGATTGATATACGGGAAGTGGAAGAGTGGAAGGCGTTCCGCGGGCGCATCCGAGAACTGCCCCGCCGTTTCAACACCCACACAATGCTAGGCGATATGTAACGCACCCCGAGGCGCATCTCCCCATGACATACCTCCAGAGGCACAGTCGATGACAACAGGAAAAGCGGCACCGCGCCAGACCCGCGGCGAACCGGTCAAGATCCAGCCGGGCGAGCAAAACGGTCGAACCGAGGGCGCAACTCAAGGAGGAGGGATGAACCTGGCGGAACTCAAAGAAAAGAGCATCGCGGAACTCAATGAGCTGGCTCACAACCTCAGCATTGAAGGGGCCAGCAATCTGCGCAAGCAGGAATTGATTTTCGCCATTCTCCAGGCCCAGTCGGACAAGGACGGGGTCATCTCCGGCGAGGGGGTGCTGGAGATCCTTCCGGACGGGTTCGGCTTTCTTCGTTCGCCCGACTACAACTACCTGCCCGGTCCGGATGACATCTACATTTCCCCCTCTCAGATCCGCCGCTTCGGCCTGCGCACCGGCGATGTGGTTTCGGGCCAGATCCGGCCGCCCAAGGAATCCGAGCGCTACTTTGCCATGCTCAAGGTGGAAAAGATCAACTATGAAGAGCCGGAGGCCGCGCGCGACAAGATCCTGTTTGACAATCTGACGCCGCTCTACCCGATGGAGAAAATCCGGCTCGAATACGATCCGGAGGATTTTTCCATGCGGGTCATGGATTTGATGACCCCGATCGGCAAGGGGCAGCGCGGGTTGATCGTGGCGTCGCCGCGGACCGGCAAAACCGTGCTGCTGCAGGCCATCGCCAAGGCCATCATGAAGAACCACCCCGAAATCGTCCTGATCGTCCTGCTGATCGATGAGCGGCCCGAGGAGGTGACCGACTGGCAGCGGCAGGTCCACGCCGAGGTGGTCAGTTCCACCTTCGACGAGCCGCCGCAGCGCCACGCCCAGGTCGCCGAAATGGTGTTGGAACGGGCCAAGCGGCTGGTGGAGCACAAGCGGGATGTCGTCATCCTGCTCGACAGCATCACGCGGCTGGCGCGGGCGTACAATGCGATCATCCCCGCCAGCGGCAAGGTCCTCTCCGGCGGGTTGGACGCCAACGCCCTGCAGCGGCCGAAGCGCTTTTTCGGCACGGCCCGTAATATCGAAAACGGCGGCAGTTTGACGATCATGGCCACGGCGTTGATCGAGACGGGCAGTCGGATGGACGACGTGATTTTCGAGGAATTCAAGGGCACCGGCAATATGGAGGTGCACCTGGAGCGCAAGCTGGCCGACAAGCGGATCTTCCCGGCCATCGAGATCAACCTCTCCGGCACCCGGAAAGAGGAATTGTTGACCGAGAAGGAGGATCTGAACAAGACGTGGATTCTCCGCAAGGTGCTGAGCACCTTGAGCCCGGTCGAAAGCATGGAGTTTCTGCTGGACAAGATGCGGGGGACCCGCTCCAACAAGGAATTTTTGGAATCGATGAACAAATAGGCCGGGGTTTCCGTCCCCAGTCCCCAGCCGTCTTTCCCCTTCCATCGCTGTCAACAATTTGATATATTAGGTAATTCCCATCAGGCGGTTTCGTGCGCCCAATCGATGGGCGAGCCCCAGTGCGGTAAACGAACGGAGGTAGGATCCATGAAAGCAGGGTTACATCCCGCGTATGAAACGGCGACGATCACGTGTGCCTGCGGGAGCGTGTTGACGACGAGATCGACGAACCCGCAGATCCGGATTGAGATCTGCTCGGCGTGCCACCCCTTTTTCACCGGCACGCAGAAAATCGTTGATACCGAGGGGCGCGTGGAGCGCTTCCGGAAGAAATACGCCAAAAAGCCGGCGGTTCGGCGCAAATAAGCGAGGGTTGTCCTCATGGTCGACAGCGTGGCTCTGGTCCAGCGGCTGGAGGTGATGAGTCGCCGGTATCAGGAGTTGGCTCAACTGCTGACCGACCCCGCCGTCTTCGCCAATCCGGAATTGGTTCAGCGATACGCCAAGGAGCGGGCCGGCCTGGCCGAGGTCGTTGACCGGTACGAAGCCCTCCAGCGACTGGAGCGGACGATCCGGGAGACCGAGGCCATGGCGCGGGACGGCAAGATGGAGCCGGAATTGCGGGCCCTCGTCGCGCAGGAATTGGATGAACTGCGCCGCAAACGGGCCGATTCCGAGGCCGAACTGACGACGCTCCTCACGCCGAAAGACCCCCGGGACCAAAAAAACGTCTTCATCGAGATTCGGGCCGGAACCGGCGGCGAAGAAGCCGCGCTCTTTGCGTCCGATCTGATGCGCATGTACACCAAGTACGCCGAGCAGCGGGGGTGGCGGGTCGAATTGATCACCTCCAGCCCGACCGGCATTGGCGGATTCAAGGAAGTGATCCTGCTCGTTGAGGGCAGGGGCGCGTTCAGCCGGCTCAAGTTCGAATCCGGCGTGCATCGCGTCCAGCGGGTGCCTGAAACAGAGGCGTCGGGCCGGGTGCATACGTCTGCCGTCACGGTGGCGGTCCTGCCGGAGGCCGAGGAGATTGAGTTGCAGATCGATCCGACCGAACTCCGTGTCGACACCTTCTGCGCTTCAGGCCCCGGCGGCCAGGGCGTGAACACCACCCATTCAGCCGTACGGATCACCCATCTGCCCACGGGCGTGGTGGTCAGCTGTCAGGACGAGCGTTCGCAGATCAAGAACCGGGCCAAGGCGATGCGGGTGCTGCGGGCGCGCCTGCTGGAAACCGCCCAGGCGGCCCAGACCGCCGAAATCGCACGGGACCGCAAGATGCAGATCGGCAGCGGCGACCGGAGCGAAAAGATCCGCACGTACAATTTTCCGCAGAATCGCATCACCGATCACCGGATCGGGATGTCGTTGCGCCGCCTGTCCGAAGTGATCGAGGGGGATCTGGATGAAGTGCTGGATGCGCTGGCCTCGGCCGAGCAGGCCAGGCAGTTGGAACTGCAGGCGCCGGCGTCCGACAACTGACCCCGCCGGGTCCGCTCAATCACGACCATGACAAGAACGTGTGAACGCAGGGAACTACGTCGGGCGGCGACGGTCGGCCGCGTCCTTGCCCTGGGCGCTGGCCGGTTGGCCGCGGCCGGCGTTGCCGAGCCGCGGCTGGACGCCGAACTGCTCCTGGCCGATCAACTGTCCGAAGAACGGCTGGCGCTCTACCGTGAGCCGGGCAGGCTGCTGCCGCCCGCCGCGCGACGCCGGTTCAATGCGCTCCTGCGCCGACGGGCGTTGGGCGAACCGTTGCAGTATCTGCGCGGGAGGGTGGAGTTCTTTGGCCTGGAGTGTGATATCCGCCGCGGCGCGCTGATTCCGCGGCCTGACACCGAGTTGCTGGTCGAACTGGCGATCGATCGGTTGCGGGCGGCCCAACGCGGTGTCGACCATCCCGTCCGATTTGCCGATGTGGGCACCGGCAGCGGCTGCATTGCCATGGGGATCGCCTCGGCGGTGGAGACGGCCGTCGGCGCGGCCCTTGATTGTTCGGCGCGCGCTCTGGTCGTGGCCCGGCGCAATTTCGACCGGCACGGCCTGGCCGATCGGATGATGGTGAGGCGGGGCGATCTGTGCGAGCCGCTGCGCCGGGAATCCTGGCGCGCGGATTTGATCGCGGCCAATCTGCCCTATATCCCGACCGGGGTCATCGAGACATTGGAGAGCCAGATTCGCGACCACGAGCCGCGGCTGGCGCTGGATGGCGGCGCGGACGGTCTTGACCTGATTCGCCGGCTTGTTCAGACGGCGGCGGATTCCCTGCTTCCAGGAGGCTGGCTGCTGCTGGAGGTGGGGATTGGTCAGGCCGATCGCGTGGCGGCATTGGCCCGGCACGCCGGTTGGCGCGTGGAAGCGATCGAACGGGATCTGTCCGGGATTGATAGGGTTGTCGTGCTGTCCAGGAAGGGCAATGGCGAATGAAGTACAAGAAAACGACATTTTCGAAGCTCGGCGAACCGCAAAAAGACGGCGGCCAGGGGCCGAGCATCGATGTGACATGCGAGCCTTGGTTGCAACTCGTATGGCGATGGGGATTGGATTATTTGTCAGTGGGGCCCGTGCGGTGCAGTGGCTCCTCCGATGTCCCCACACCCCAAGGGGAGATGAATGAAGCTTCGCGAGCTCTGCTCGCGAAGGCGGAATCTGAGCCGGCAACATGGCCAACGGCCATGGCCGAGTCGAAGCGCATTCTCCCCTTGATGTGAGCGAGTGCAAAGCACGAGCGGAATAAACTGACGATTTTCGAATGAGAAGCAAGAGCGAGTACAAATTCTAAATGGATCAGATCATCGTTCAAGGGGGGAAGTCGCTGTCCGGCGAAATCACCGTCAGCGGGGCGAAGAACGCCGCCCTGCCGGCGATGGCGTCTGTGTTGCTGGGCGACGGCGACTATGAGCTGTCGAACATCCCCCGTGTCGTGGACATCCACACCATGGCCGAGCTGTTGCGGCGGCTGGGCGTGCAGGCCGAATGGTCGGCGGAGCAGGCGAACCGGTTGGCGCTGACCGTCCGGGGCGTGCAGAGCTGTGAAGCGCCGTACGAACTGGTCAAAACGATGCGGGCGTCGATCCTTGTGCTCGGCCCCCTGCTGGCCCGATGGGGGCGGGCGAACGTGTCACTGCCCGGCGGCTGCGCGATCGGCGCGAGGCCGGTGGATCTGCACTTGATGGGTTTGCAGAAAATGGGCGCCGAGATCGGCATCGCCCATGGCTATATTGAAGCAAAAGCGACGCGCTTGAAAGGGGCGACGATTCTCTTTGATCAACCGACGGTGACGGGGACGGAGAATCTCATGATGGCCGCGACGCTGGCCCAGGGGACGACGGTGCTGGACAATGCCGCCTGCGAGCCCGAAGTGGCCGATCTGGCCGCCTGCCTGATCCGCCGCGGCGCCCGCATCAGCGGGGCCGGCACCCGCCGGGTGGTGATCGAAGGCATCGAGCGATTGACCGACGGCCTGCACCAACATGAGGTGATTCCCGACCGGATCGAGGCGGGCACGTATCTGGTTGCCGGCGCCATCACCCGGGGCCGGCTGACCGTCGGCAACTGCCGGCCGTCGCACATGCAGGCGGTCATCCAGAAACTGCAGGCCGCCGGCGCCGAGATGCGGGAAGAGGCCGACCGGGTGGTGATCGACGGGCCGTCGCGTCCGACCGCCGTCGATGCGGAAACGGCGCCCTACCCCGGCTTTCCGACCGACATGCAGGCGCAGTTCATGGCATTGATGGCGGTGGCGAAGGGACAGAGTGTGATCAGCGAGCTGGTGTTCGAACAGCGGCTCACGCACGTGGCGGAGCTGCAACGGATGGGCGCGCGGATTCAAGTGCAGGGCGTGCACGCCAAGATCCAGGGCGTGGAACGGCTCAGCGGCGCGCCGGTAATGGCCAGCGATCTGCGGGCCAGCGCGGGGTTGGTGCTCGCCGCGCTGGTCGCCGAGGGCGAAAGCCGCATCCAGCGGATCTATCACCTGGATCGCGGCTATGAGCGAATGGTGGAAAAATTGCGCGGCGTCGGCGCCGTTATTGAACGGGTGAGCGGCGACCGGGCCGGCGCGGGGCGGGCGGCATCATGACCACCGCCAACACCGATCCGGTCACGATTGCGCTTCCCAAGGGGCGGCTGCTGGAGGGTTCGATCGCCCTGTGCGCGAAGATCGGCCTGAGCCACCCCGAGTTGACGCCGGCCACCCGGCAGCTCTCGTTTCAAGTGGCCGGTCACGCGACGCAATTGGTGATCGTCCGGGATGCGGATGTGCCGACCTACGTGGAGTATGGGACGGCCGACATCGGGATCGTCGGCAAGGACCGTCTTCTGGAACAAAGGCCCGCGGTCTACGAGCCGCTTGATCTGGGCTTCGGCCTCTGTCGCATTGTGCTGGCGGAGCCAGGCGTCTCCCGCGCGCAACCTGCGCGCCCGGCTCGCCCGACTCGATGGACCACCCGGCGTGTGGCAACGAAATATCCGAACATCACCGAACGGTACTTTCTTCGCAAAGGGCTGCCGGTGGAAATCATCAAGCTGTCGGGCACGATCGAGCTGGCGCCGCTGGTGGGGTTGGCCGATCAGATCGTGGACATCGTGGATACCGGGGCGACGCTCCGGGCCCACCAGCTCGTGGAAGTGGAGGAACTGGCGAGATCGACCGCCCGCGTGATCGTGAACCGGGCGAGCATGAAGACCAAACATCACCGCGTGCGGCAGATCATCCAACAACTGGCCGGGCTGCAACCGGCCGGATCGGTCGGCGGATGACAACGGCTGTAGTGGTGCCAAGAATCGGACATGACACCTCGCATTTGTTCGGCGTAAATGGTACGAAAATCGGATATAACCCCTCACATTCGTTCGGGGTAAAGGAGCGCAGATGACACAACGAGAGGGACGGGCGCGCGGGCGGGCAGGCCGCGGCGCTGATGGGGGGCGGCCATGAAGCTGTTGCGGTCGTCTCAACGGGGATTTGCCAAGCGGCTGGAGGTGCTGTCGCGCCGCCTGGCCGTGGTTGATAAAGGCATCGAGGGAGCGGTCCGCTCCATTCTGGACACGGTGCGCCGACAGGGCGACTCCGCACTCATCCGATACACGAAAAAATTCGACCGCGTCCGGCTCACCCCCCGCACGCTCCGGGTGACCGAGAAGGAACTGGAGGAGGCCTACCGGCAGGCGGACCCCGCCGTGGTGGAGAGTCTTCGCTACGCGGCGGAGCGGATCACCGCCTATCACCAGAAGCAGCACGTCGGGTCATGGTCGCTGACCAACGGCGGCATCACGCTGGGCCAGCAGGTCCGTCCGCTGGACCGCGTGGGCATTTATGTGCCGGGTGGCACCGCGGTCTATCCCTCGACGGTGTTGATGAACGCCCTGCCGGCGAAAATCGCCGGCGTCCGGCAGGTGGCCATGTGCACGCCGACCAAGGACGGCACGGTGAATCCCTACCTGCTGGTCGCGGCGGATCTGGCCGGCGTGCGGGAAATTTACCGGGTCGGAGGCGCGCAGGCGATCGGCGCCATGGTCTACGGCACCAAAACGATTCCCCGTGTCGACAAAGTGGTCGGGCCGGGCAACCGGTACGTGGCGGCCGCGAAGCGGCTCGTCTACGGCGAGGCCGACATCGACATGGTGGCCGGCCCGAGCGAAGTGCTGATCGTCGCCGATCAAACCGCCAACCCGGCCTTCGTGGCCGCCGATCTGCTGGCCCAGGCCGAGCATGACCAGGAGTCGTGGCTCTTCCTGGTCACGCCGATGCGCGACCTGATCCGCAAGGTCAACCGGGAGTTGCTGCGGCAGCTCAAGGGGCTCGACCGCCGCGCCATTGCTGCGGCCGCGATCAAGCGGCACGGCTTTGCCGTGCTGGTCAAGGATCTGGAGGAGGCGGCGGTCGTGGCCAACGCCATTGCCGCCGAGCACGTCGGCCTGGCGATCAAAAAACCGTTCGAGCTGGTCCCGCGGCTCAATCACGCCGGCGCGGTCTTTCTCGGCCATTTCACGCCCGAAGCGGTGGGCGACTATATCGCCGGCCCCAATCATGTTCTGCCGACAGGCGGCACCGCGCGGTTCTTTTCGCCCCTGTCGGTCGATGATTTCGTGAAGCGGTCGAGTCTCGTCGGCTACTCGCAGGAGGAGCTGATCCGGGCGCATGAGCACGTCCTGCGCATCGCCGGCGTGGAGGGGTTGACCGCGCACGCACGCGCCGTGGAGGTCCGCCTCCGTGGTTAAGCGCGCGCGCCGGCCGGGACGGACCGGCCGGGTCAAGGGCGCGCCGCGCCGCACCGCCCGGGTCGACCGCGCCACCAGGGAAACGAAGATCTCGACGACCCTGGCGCTCGACGGCGAAGGAGAGGGGCGGGTCACGACGACCCTGCCGTTTCTGGACCACATGCTGACCGCCTTCGCCAAGCACGGCGGGTTCGACCTGCGGCTGACGGCCCGCGGGGACACCCACATCGACTATCACCACCTGATCGAGGATATCGGGCTGGTGCTGGGCGAGACGATCGCGCGCGGCCTCGGGGACAAGCGGGGCATTGCGCGCTTCGGCTCGGCGGCGGTGCCGATGGACGACGCCCTCGCGATGGTGACACTGGACTTGAGCGGCCGCCCGTATCTGGTCTATCAGGTTCCCCTGCCCAAGCGGCGCAAGATTCTCAAATTTGACGTCGAACTGGTCGAGCACTTCTTCCGTTCGCTGGCCACCACCGGCGGGATCACGCTGCACATCACGACACCCTACGGCCATGACCCGCATCATCTGCTGGAGGCGGTGTTCAAAGCCTTCGGCCGCGCGCTCGCCCAGGCAGTGCGGCGGGATGGTCTCGCCCGCGGCGTTCCCTCAACCAAGGGAAGCCTGGCCTGAATGAGAGTGAGCGCGCCGGATTAAGGATTAGTAAAGAAAAGGCGGATTAAGGGGTAGAGGCGAGAGGACTGGTTCCCCGGACTCAAAATGATCGCGATTATTGATTATGGAATGGGAAACCTCCGCAGCATCCACAAGGCGTTCGAGCATGTGGGCCATCCGGCCGTTGTGACGCGGTCGCCGGCGGCGATCGCCGACGCCTCGCACGTCGTGCTGCCCGGCGTCGGCGCCTTCCCCGACTGCATGCGCAATCTGGAGCGGTTCGGTCTGATCGAGCCGATCCACCGGGCGATCCGCAGCGGCAAACCCTTTCTGGGCATCTGTCTGGGGCTGCAACTGCTCTTTACCGAAGGAGAGGAGTTTGGCCCGCACCCGGGACTGGCGGTGCTCAAGGGGCGCGTGGTGCGGTTTCCCATTGGAATGGGGGGGGCGGCGGGACTGAAAATTCCACACATGGGGTGGAATCGGGTCACACTGGTCAAGCCGGTGGCATTCTTTCGCGGGATCGCCACTGGGGCGTATTTTTATTTTGTGCATTCCTATTACGTGGTGCCGGAGGATCAGACCATCGTGGCCACGACGACCTCATACGGATCCGAGTTTGTCTCCAGCATCCAGCGGGAGAATCTC
>JACQCE010000108.1 GCA_016201765.1 Nitrospirota bacterium | reverse complement strand
GAATTCCCCACCCCAGATCGTGCCGTCGGGGCCATGCCCCGTGCCGTCCCACGCCACGCCGAGCACCGGCCCGCGCAGGTGGTGCTCAGCCATGCAGGCGGCGACGTGGGCGTGATGGTGCTGGACCGACAGGACGGGCAGACCGGAGGCTTCGGCTTCCAGCGTGGAACGGTAATCGGGATGTTGATCGCACACCGCCTGCTCAGGCCTGAGCTTATATAATGACGGCAGGTCGTTCACCACGCGCCGGAAGAGCGCGCAGCCTTCCGCCGTGCCCAGATCGCCCAGATGCTGGCTGATCACCGCCTGCGAGCCAACGGTGATTGCGACCGTATTCTTCATGTGGCCGCCCATCGCGATGATCGAGGCCATCGGAAAGGCCGGCGCCGATTCTCCCATGGGCACAGGCCGGGGCGCATAGCCGCGCGCGCGGCGCAGAACCAGCTCCCGATCTAAAACCACCCGGACCACCGAATCATCCACCGGCCGGACGATCGGCCGGTCGTGGACCAGAAAACAATCGGCGATTCCGCTCAACCGTTTCAGCGCCTCCTCTTCATCAATGCAGATGGGCTCGTCCGATGCGTTGCCGCTGGTCGCGATAACCGGAGCAGCGAGCTCCGCCATCAGGAGATGATGCAGCGGCGTGGAGGGGAGCATGATGCCGAGATACGGGTTCTGGGGGGCAACGGAAGGGGCGACAGAGAACGACAAGTGACGAGTGACAAGTGACGAGTGAACAGACGACCGGCGACGAAGCAGAACGATCGGGGCTTCGGGTGAGCACAACAACCGGGCTTCGAGCGGAGAGACTTCGCACACGGTGTTGACCGCTGTAAGAGACGGAAAGAGCAGCGCGAAGGGTTTGTCCGGCCGCCGCTTTCGCTCCCTCAACCGCCGCACCGCGGCTTCATCCCGGCCGTCGACCATCAACTGAAAGCCGCCCAGCCCTTTGACGGCGACAATCCGGCCTGCTTGGAGCGCGTCCACCGCCGCCGACAGCGCGTCATGCTGTTTCGCCAGCAATCGTCCCGCGTCATCCCACAACGCCAGTTGCGGCCCGCAAGCAGGGCAGGCGATGGGCTGGGCATGAAACCGCCGGTCCCGCGGGTCATCATATTCATTCCGGCAGGCCTCGCACATGGCAAACCGGCGCATGGCGGTCTTCGGCCGGTCATAGGGCATCGCTTCAATCATGGTGTAGCGCGGCCCGCACTCGGTGCAGTTGAGAAAGGGATACCGATACCGTCGATCGGCTGGATCGAAGAGTTCACGCCGGCAGGCCTCGCACGTGGCCAGATCAGATGGGATCGGCGCAGTCGGTTCACCCTGCTCTTCGCTGGTCCGGATTTCGAACCGATCGTCGCCCAACGGCGTCATCCGCTCGCGCGCCAGCGTCTGAATCTCACAATGGGCCGGCGGTTCCTTCACCAGCCGTTCAATAAACCGGTCCAGCCGGCTCGGCTCCCCTTCCGCTTCAATGAGCACGCCGCGCGAATCGTTGGCCACCCAGCCCGCCACCTCCATCGCCCCGGCCAGCCGGTAGACGTAGGGACGAAACCCGACGCCCTGCACCACGCCGCCGATCAGAATGCGGAATCGACTCCGTGCGACGGCCATGTCTATTCCCCCACCTCGAGCGCCACCAGCATGAGGTCGCTTCCCTCGGCCGGCTCGATCTTGAGTGTCGCCCCTTCAAACGGCGTCCCCGCGCTGGCGAGCTCAAACGCGGTCGTCAACGACTCCGGGCCGATCCCTGCGAAGGTGCCCAGTCGAACGGTCACCCGCCTGACGCGGCGCGGCCCCTCCGCCGGCAGCCTTCGCTCGGCGAGCCGCACGAGATCGCGCGCCAGCGAGAATTCATGCATGACGGTACACCTTCCGCTCCTCAATCACCACGCCCAGCCGCCGGAGTTCACCGGCCACTGCGTCCGCTACGCGGGGCAGCGCAGCCGCAACCGGCTCGGACAACTCCAATCCGGCGTCGCTCAACTCATCGGCTTCGACGCCCACGATCCGAATTTCGGGACAGCGGCCCAGCGCCGAGAGCAGCGCAGTGAGATCGGCCAGCCCGGCGCCGTGAGACGAACAGGCGGGCCGGTTGGTGGACGCCGGCCGCTCGAACTCCGCCCGTCCCAGGCGCCCTATTCGATAGACGGCGCCGGGCTCGCCGCCGCCGCGGACGGCGTCGATCACGATCAGATGGTCGATCCCATCCAACTCCGCCAGCAATCCCGCCATGGGGGCGGCGCTGTCGATCAACCGGACGGTCGGCGGCACCACATACCGGCGGGCCAGTGCATCGAGCGCCCGCGCGCCGATGCCGTCGTCCCGCATCAGTCTGTTGCCGAGTCCCACGACCGCAATGGAAGGCATCTTTTCGTTCGCGCGTCAGATCAACGGCAACGGTTTCCGATGCTTAAGCCCCTTCCCGCTGCCCACGGTCAGCACCGGGCAGGCGGCCAGCCGCACGACCCGTTCCGCCACACTGCCCAACACCAGATGTTGCAGGCCCGTCCGGCCGTGCGTGCCCATGACGATCAGGTCCGCCCGCCGCCGGCGCGCCTCATCGATGATCTCGAACGCCGGCGCGCCCCGGAGCAGCGAGGTCTGGACCGCCATCCCCTTCCGGGTCAACGCCTTCCGCTGCTGGTCGAGCAGCCGCTCCCCGATCGCCTTGAGCGCGGCGTAATGATCGACCACCCACATCGATTCATTGATATCGTAGGTGAAGGGTTCGATCACGTGAACGAGCACGACCTTCGCCCGGAATTGACGGGCGAGCATCACCGCATACTCGGCCGCCCGACGGGAAAAATCGGTAAAATCGACCGGCACCACAATCCGCTTGATGGACTTCACCACCAGACTCCTTTTCGGCTCACACCGCCGCCCTCTCACCGTCCGAGCCGATATGGAGGGTGAGAAAATGGGTCGCGCACGAGATGCAGGGATCGTAATTGCGGATCGCCTGCTCGCAGCGCCGCGTCAGCGCCTCTTTCGACAATTTCACATGCTGCTGGACGAAGCGGCGCAGATCGTCCTCGATCATCCTCTGGTTCTGGGACGTGGGCGGCACGATGACGGCCGTTCGGATCAGGCCGTCGCCGCCGATGTCATACCGATGATACAGGATGCCGCGCGGCGCCTCGGTGCAGGCCGAGCCGGTCGCCGCAACCGGGCGCACCTCCACCGCCGGCGTCTCCGGCGGTTCATAGTCGTCGATCAGGCGCAGCGCCTCATCGCAGGCGTAGACCATCTCCACGCTTCGGACGATGATGCTTTTGAAGGGATTGCGGCAGATTGATTCTGCCAGTCCGTCAGGAGGGGAAAGGCCGGCGGCGCGCGCCGCCTCCTGCGCGAGCGGCGACAGCCGGTCGAAGTTCAGATTGTACCGGGCCAACGGCCCGACGAAATAGGCGCCCCCATTCTGACGCCCCCGGAGGCGGGCCTGCAGCGCGTTCGAATAGGGCACCTGCTCCTCGATCACCATGGTTTCGAAGGCGCCGATGTCGATGTCGAGCCCACGGTTCGACACCAGGCGGCCTTCGTTGAACGGATACTCATCGGGATGGCGCAACGCGACGAATTCATACTCCCGCTCGAACTCGGGAAAGGGGAAGGCCGCCACCCACCGGACCGTCTCGAGCGCCGCCTCGCGCGCCCATCGCAGCCGTTCGGCCAGCGGGCTCAACTCGGTCTTGGAAGGCACCCTGTAAAATCCCCCCACCCGGACGTTGATCGGATGGACCGCCCGGCCGCCGAGCAGCGTGATCAGCTCGTTGGCCGTCTTCTTGAGCTGCAGCCCCCGCTCGACCGTCTCCCGGTGTTCCTTGGCCATCTCAATGGCGCTCTCATAGCCGAGAAAGTCCGGCGCGTGCAACAAGTACACGTGCAACGCGTGGCTCTCCAGCCACTCGCCGCAATAGAGCAGCCGGCGCAGGGCGCGAAGCGGGCCGGTGACCTGCACGCCGAAGGCCCGTTCCATCGCATGGACGGCGCTCATCTGATAGGCGACCGGGCAGATGCCGCAGATCCGCGCCGTGATATCGGGCGCCTCGGTGCAATGGCGGCCGCGCAGCAGCGATTCAAAGAAACGCGGCGGATCGTAGAGCCGCAGCCGCACCTCGTCCACCCGATCGCCCTTCATCGTGATATAGAGCGCGCCTTCGCCTTCCACCCGGGCCAAGGCGTCGATTTTTATGGTCTTGTCAGCCATGGGAGGTCAGTGACAAGTGACGAGTGGCAAGTGACGAGGAACGGCCAACAAGTAATAAGTGAGAAGTGAACAGTGACAAGTGATGAGTTAAAAGCCGATGGCGTGGAAACATCATTTCCGCCTCAACAGCTGCCGCCTCAATGCATTCAACATCCTCTTGAGCTCTGAAATCCGTTCAAGGACATCGCGGATATCATCAGGTGAACAATAACCTAGTTCCGTTGAAATAATCAGTTGAGTCTCTAGTTCAGCCACGGAGCCTTCTGCATGGGAAAGGCTCTGGACAAATTCGCCCGTCGTGCGCCTGGCTTGTCCCTCAGCCACATTGGAAGGAATGGACACTGCAGCTCTTCGCATCTGTGAAATGATGCCAAACTTCTCGTCCGGCGGAAATGGCCGCGTGACCTGATAGATTCGTCGCACCAAGACAATGCCTTTTTGCCAAACAAGGAGGTCTTTATAAGATCTCGTTTGTTTCTGCTCGCTCATCACTCGTCACTCGTCACTTGTCACTCGTCACTCGTCACTTCTTTTCCTGCTTCCCACTCTCCCCCAAAAACGCCTCCCCATTAAAACTCCTCAACACACGCGCCAGTTCATCATCCCCTTTCCCCAGCTCCCGCCACCGCGCGCTCAAGGCATTCGTATTCGGCGTCTCCTTCGGCCCGAAACAGCCGTAGCAGCCGCGCGCGTAGGCCGGGCAAATGGCGCCGCAGCCTGCGTGGGTCACCGGGCCGAGGCAGGGCGTGCCGTGCGCAACCATCACGCAGACCGCGCCGCGCCGCTTGCACTCGAGGCAGACGCTGTGCGACGGCGTGTTCGGGCGGCGGCCGTGCAGAAACGCGCCGATCACCTCCAGAAGTTGGCGCTTGTCGATCGGGCAGCCGCGCAATTCAAAATCGACCTTCACGTGCGCGCTGATCGGCGTCGACGTCGCCAGCGCACTGATGTAGTCGGGCGTCGCGTAGACGATCGAAAGAAACTCCTTGCTGTCTTGAAAATTGCGCAGGGCTTGAATCCCGCCGGCGGTCGCGCAGGCGCCGATCGTCACCAGATGCTTCGACAGCCGGCGGACGCGGCGGATCCGGTCGACATCCTCCGGCGTGCTGATCGACCCTTCGACCAGTGACAGATCGTACGGCCCTTTGACCACGGCCCGGGAGGCTTCGAGGAAATAGGCAATCTGCACCCGGCCGGCAAGGGTCAGCAACTCGTCCTCGCAATCGAGCAGGCTCAATTGGCAGCCGTCGCAGGAGGCGAACTTCCAGACGGCAAGTTTCGGTTTGGCTCTCTTCATGAACAGAACCTAGAACGCCACCTTTTTGTAAAAGACGCCCTTGACCATTTCAGCCGCCAGCACATAGAGCGCGATGATGACGCCCATCGCCAGCAAAAACGACGGCGGCAGCGCGCTGAATCCGAACATCGTCCCCAGCGGCAGGAACGGGATCGCCACCGTCACCGCAACGGTCAGCAGGGTCGCGAGCCACAGCGACCGCCCCGGCCGGCTTCGAAAGAACGGGCGACGGCTCCGGACCACCAGGACGATCAGCGAGGCCGACACGACCGACTCCACAAACCAGCCGGTCCTGAATTCCTCGGTCGAGGCATGAAGGAACCACAGCAACACCCCGAAGGTCAGATAATCGAACACCGAGCTGACGAGGCCGAACGTGAACATAAATCGACGGATGAACGGGAGGTTCCATCGGCGCGGCCGGTCGGTCATCTCGGCATCCACGCGGTCCGTCGCGATGGTCATCTCCGGCAGATCGGTCAGCAGATTGGTCAGCAGAATCTGCTTGGGGAGCAGCGGCAGAAACGACAGAAAGAGCGAGGCGCCGGCCATGCTGAACATGTTGCCGAAATTCGCGCTGGTCGCCATGAAGACATATTTGAGCGTGTTGGCAAATGTGGTTCTCCCCTCGCGCACACCCTCCACCAGCACGCTCAAATTTTTCTCCAGGAGCACGAGATCCGCCGCCTCCTTCGCCACGTCCACCGCGCCCTCCACGGAAATGCCGACGTCCGCCGTATGCAGCGCCGAGGCGTCGTTGATCCCGTCCCCCAGGTACCCTACCACATGCCCCGCCTTTCGCAGCGCCAGAATGATGCGTTCCTTCTGATTGGGTTCCACCTCGGCAAAGAGCTCGATCTCGGCGATCTGCCGGCGCAGCGCGTCGTCGCTGATCCGGGCCAGTTCCGGCCCCGTCAACATCCGCGGACGCTCAAGGCCCACCTGCCGGGCGATCCAAGCCGTCACCAGCCGGTTGTCCCCGGTGACAATCTTGAGCGAAATGCCCAGCGCCTTGAGCCGTCGGATCGTCTCGATAATCCCGGGCTTCGGCGGATCGAAGAAAACCAGAAAACCCAAAAAGGTCATGCCGGACTCATCCTCTTTGGTGATCAGCGCGCCCCGCTCCAGCGTCCGGCATGCCACGCCCAACGTCCGGAACCCTTCCCGGCTGAGCGCTTCGAACCGGGCCTGGAGCGCCTCCCGCATCGACGCAAGCGGAGCATTCGTTCCCTCCGCGGTTTCCACCGAAGAGCAGACGGCCAGCACGTTGGTCAATGCGCCCTTCGTGATCATGAGGAGCGCCCCGTCCTTCTCCACCAGAATGCTCAACCGCTTGCGGATAAAGTCATAGGGCACTTCATCCAGTTTCCGGCAGCCGTGAAGATCCCAGGAGCGGTGGTCTCGGATCGCCTGGTCGATCGGATTGGTGAACCCCGTCTCGTACGAGGCGTTGAGCGCAGCGTAGAACAACACCTTCTCATTCGGGCGGCCGTCCATATCCAGGGCGGAGTGCAATCGGACCCTCCCCTCCGTCAGCGTGCCGGTCTTGTCGACGCAGAGGACATCCATGCCGCCGAAGTTTTCGATCGAGGCGAGCCGCTTGACGATGACCTGTTGAGCGGCCATCCGTTTGGCGCCGTGGGACAGGTTGATCGTGATGATGGCGGGCAACAATTGCGGGGTCAGGCCGACGGCCAGGGCAAGCGAAAACAGAAACGCGTCCAGCACCGGACGGTCCAGATAGACGTTGATGGCGAAGATGGCGATCACCAGCAGCAGCGTCACCTCCATCAGCAGATAGCCGAACCGGCGGATGCCGCGCTCAAACTCCGTCTCAGGCGGCCGGAGCCTCAGCCGCCCGGCCACCTTCCCGAATTCGGTCTCAACGCCGGTGCGCACCACCGCCGCCGCGGCCGTGCCGCTGACGACATGGGTCCCCATCCACAGGCTGTTCGTGCGTTGACCCAGCGGCGCGTCTGGCGGACAGACGCCGGCCGCTTTCTCCACGGGATAGGTTTCCCCCGTCAACGCCGCCTCATCGACGAAGAGATCCTTCGATTCCACCACCATGCCGTCTCCGGGAATCACGTCACCGGCGTTGAGGATGACGAGATCGCCGGGCACCACGCGCGCGACCGGAATCTCCTGCTGCCGGCCGTCGCGCAGCACCATCGCCTTGATCTCCACAATCGCCAGCAGCTTCTCGATCGCGCCGGCCGCCCCGCGCTCCTGCCAGAAACCGAGCAGACTGCTGACGAGGACGATCGTCAGGATGATGAGCGCGTCCGTCGGATTGCGCAGGAAAAAGGACAGGCCGGCGGCCGCGAGCAGGATGAGGATGATCGGGCTCTTGAACTGCGCCAGCAGCAGCGCCGGCGCGTCCGACCGTTTTTTCGGCGTGAGCAGGTTGGGGCCGTGGCGTGTGAGCCGCCGCCGGGCCGAGCGGCCCGACAACCCTTGCGTGGTGGTCTGAAGCCGCCGCAACAGATCGGCGGACGGCAAGGCCCAAAACGCGTGAAGGGACTGTTCCATCATCGATGCTCGGCGGCCGGACCGGCAAGCGGCATCCCTGCTCTTCGCAGTTTACCGCTGCCCTTGCAGTTTCGTTTGCAACACATAGCCGATTGCCACGGTCAGGATGGTCATCCCGATATATTCAACGCCGATCTCCATGAAATACCGCGCGAGAGACATTTTGGTAAAGGGAAGAAGCGCGACATAATCGAGCATCCAGTTGACGACCATCCATGTCGTTCCCAGCACGATCCCTTCCCTCAAAAAATCCTTCTGGACCTTGAGAAAATACAACACGGCGAGAATCGCGCCTACGATCAAACCCTCGACGACCATGATCGCCTTGAAAAAGAGGAGATCGCTCCGCATCAGCGGAAGCAGCGGAATCGCCGTGACGTATGGAATCGCCCATAGAATGACGCCGTAGCCGATTTTCTTCAACATGGTCATCTTTTTCTCTTGTGAATCGTGATGTGGTTTCCGTCCGGATCGGAAATCACGGTCATCCGACAGACCGGAGTGTCAAAGATATCCGTCACAAACGTCACGGATTGATCTTGCAATGTTTTTACGAACGCATCCAGATCCGCAACCTCGAACGCGACCACGGCCCCCTTGGCCCCCGGAGGATGCCCCATGTCCGTGGT
>JACQCE010000107.1 GCA_016201765.1 Nitrospirota bacterium | reverse complement strand
CTGAAGCGGCGGTTCGAAATGGAGCGGGCCGCGTTGCAGCTCAAAGACAAGGAACAATCGATCCTGCTGGAGGTCAAGGAAGCCGCGCGCGGCGCCGTGGCCAACAGCAAACGGGTTGATGTGACCCGGCAGGCGCGCCGGCTGGCCGAGAAAAAACTGGAGGCCGAGCAGGCCCGGTTCGAGCTGGGACTGACGACGGTCCAGGACGTCCTGAACTTCGAACGCGATCTGGCCGAAGCGAAGCAGGCCGAGATCCAGGCGGCGGTCGACTACCGGAACAGCCTGGTTGATCTGGACCAGCGGACCGGCCGGCTGCTCGGACGGCACCAGATTGCGACGCCCGATCCAATGAATCCGCCGGGACCACCGTCATGAAAAAACGCTCCCCGCTCCTGATCGCGCTCGCCGTCGGCATCGTTCTGGCGGGGTGGCTCGCGATGTTCCATGGCCGGAGCAACAGCGCCAAGGAGAGCGAGGGGGACCGGGTCGCCGTCGTCAAACGGGGCGACATCACGCTCAAGGTGATCGAAACGGGGTCGGTCGAGCCCGCCACGATCATCGAGCTTAAATCGGAACAGTCGGGCCAGGTCAAACAGCTCTTCGTCAACGCGGGCGACCGGGTCACGCGGGGCCAGCCGCTGGCCGTCATCCAGCAGGAGGCGGCGCAGGCGCAGATGGCCGCCCAATACCGGGCCGATCTTGAACGGGAACAATTGACGCTGCAGGAGGCGGAACGACAGCTCGCCAGGAACCGCACGCTGGTGGAGAAGGGCTTTCTCTCCAAGCAGGATGTGGAAACGAGCGAGAAGAACGCCGAAACGGCGAAGATTCGCCACGAACTGGCCCGCCGGCAGTTGAAGCTGTCATTGGGCGGCGATGACCAGGCGCTGGAGCGCTATCTTGCCCGGCCGCTGCAATCGGATCATCTGGAGGAATTTACCATCATCTCGCCGGTCGACGGCTCGGTGATCACCATCAACGTCGAGCGCGGCGAGACGATCAATTCGGTTTCCTCAACCGTCACCGGCGGCACCGCACTGATGAAACTGGCCGATTTAAGCCGGCTGGTCGTGAAAACCAAGATCAACGAGGTCAACATCGCCCGGCTCTCCGTGGGGCAGCCGGTCGAGATCCGGCTCGATGCCATCCCGGGCAGGGTCTATCACGGCACGGTCGGTCTGATCGCGCCGCAGGGCATCCGGACCGACAATATTGTCACGTATGAAGTGACCATTCCCGTCACGGACGCCGAGGCGGGGCTGAAAGCCGCCCTGAAGCCCTCCATGACCGCCAACATCGACATTTTGACGGGCACGCTGCCGCAGGCGCTGTCGCTGCCGGTCGAGGCGATCGATCACCAGTCGGGGCGCGATTACGTCTGGCTCCGGAGCGGACCGACACTCGCCAGGCGGCCGGTGACGGTCAGCCAGCGGACGGAAACGGAAGCGATCCTGCTCGATCAGCCGACGGCCGACAGCCCTCCGTTGCACGAAGGCGATCAGGTCGTCATTCCGAAGGCGACACCCGAATCGTGACGACCCTCATCGAGCTGGACTCCATCGCCAAGCGCTATCGCACCGGCCCGATCGAGGTCCTGGCGCTGCGCGACCTGACGCTGACGATCGATCGCGGCGAATTGATCGCGATCATCGGTCCCTCCGGCAGCGGCAAGACCACCCTGCTCGACATTCTCGGCTGCCTCTCCAACCCCACGACCGGCCGATACCGGCTTGACGGCGCCGATGTGTCGGCGCTCGATGAGGAAGCCCTCGCGGCGATCCGCAACCGGATGATCGGTTTTGTCTTTCAAACGTTTCAACTGTTGCCCCGCCACACGGCGCTCCAAAACGTTGCCCTGCCGCTGCTCTATGCCGGCGTGGGGCGGCAGGAGCGGGAACGGCGCGCAGCCGAGGCATTGGAGGGCGTGGGACTGGCCGATCGAATGGCCCATCACCCCAACCAACTCTCCGGCGGCCAGCAGCAGCGCGTGGCGATCGCCCGGGCGCTGGTGACCGGGCCCTCGCTGATCCTGGCCGATGAACCGACGGGCAACCTCGATTCAACCAGCGGGAGGGAGATCATGCAACTGCTCACCTCTTTACACCGGCGGGGCACCACCGTGATCCTGGTGACGCACAATCAGGAAATCGCCGATCAGGCGCCGAGGGTCATCGCGCTGCGCGACGGGCGGATTGTGGAAGACCGCACGGCCGCAACGGTAAATGCAGGGGCAAGGATCATGGGGCAAGGGTCATGGGAACAGAACAGGTAAAAACTAGAATAGAATCTGTATCCGCCGCCAACGCACACATCGTACCGCCTTCCTTGGCCCTTGACCCCTGCCCCTTGACCCTGAGGTATGCGCATGGATCTGCGTGAGATGGTGGCCGACGCGACGCGCAATCTGACGGCCAACACGCTTCGCTCCGGCCTGGCCATGCTGGGGGTCATCATCGGCGTCGCCGCCGTCATCACAATGGTCTCGATTGTGGAAGGCGGCCGGCAGCGCGTGGTCGAGGCAATCGAACAACTGGGCACCAATCTCATCTTTGTGTCGCCCAAAGCGCTCACGGCCGCCGAGCAGCGTGAGTTCAGCGGCCGGTCGAAGGGACTGATCTATGAGGACGCCGAAGCGGTCGCCGCGCAGATTCCCGAAGCGGGCCACGTGGCCGCGATGATTTCGATTCCCGCCAGGCTCCGGAGGGGCGATCGCGACTTCACCGGCACGGTCACCGGCACCGTGCCCGACTACCAGATCGTCAGAAATTTCCACGCCGCGCAGGGCCGGTTTCTCTCCAGGGAGGACATGGACCAGTGGCGCCGCGTCGTCGTGCTCGGCCGCGACGTGGCCCATAAACTCTTCAGCGAGGCCAATCCCACGGGGCAGGAGATCAAGATCGCCGATGAGCGATTCATCGTCATCGGCGTCATGGAGGAGAAAGGCAGCCTCCACGGCCAGAATTACGACGAAATGATTTTCATCCCCGCGACGACCGCCATGCGGCGGTTTCAGGGCACCGACAAGCTCGGCTATCTGCTGGTGCAGGTGGCAGAGCGGCGGGAGATGCACCAGGCGCTCGTGTCGCTCGAGCGGCTGCTGAGCACGCGCCACAACGGGGTGAAGGACATCGACACCCACAGCCAGGAGGATTTTCTGGTCGCGATGGACCGGACGGTCTGGACCTTCCGGTTCATGCTGGGCGGGATTGCGGCGGTCTCGTTGCTGGTCGGCGGGATCGGCATCATGAACAT
>JACQCE010000037.1 GCA_016201765.1 Nitrospirota bacterium | reverse complement strand
CGCGGCAGGAAAAAGTACTCTGGCCCGGTTTTCCCCATTTCAGTGCTTCTTCCGCTGGAATCCACTCTCCACTCTCCATTTTCTACTCTTTGAACCGGCCCCCTTTTCCCCATTATTGCCCGCCACTGCTCTGCCCCTCCACCTTGTAATTTCCCCTATCCCAGTATAGAATGGCCCGTCGAGTGGAGAGCTATGCCTAGAAAATGGGATAAAAAACGCCCTGTATCGCCGGCGCCTAAGCGGCGTGGCCGCAAGAGCAAAGACGACTCAACGTCGACGCAGGACGACAATGAAGAGGCGGCGGTCGATCCGGAAACCTTCTCGGCCTTTACCGAGACCTCCGACGACGAGAGCAGTGAGTTCAGCGAGGAGTCGGAGTCCGAAGTCGAGGTCAAGGAGGAGGAGCCGGTCGGCCGGGAAGCGCCGGACGCGGTCAAAAGCTATCTGAAGGAAATCCGCCGGTGGGAACTGCTCACCTACGAGCAGGAGCAGTCGCTCGCCAAGCGGATTGCCAAGGGGGACGGCCGGGCCCGCCGGCGGATGATCGAATCGAATCTCCGGCTGGTGGTCAGCATCGGCAAGCGGTACATCAATCGCGGCCTGCCCTTTTCGGACATTATCGAGGAAGGCAATCTCGGCCTGATCAAGGCGGTTGAGAAGTTCAACTACAAGAAAGGCTTTAAGTTCAGCACCTACGCCTCCTGGTGGATCCGCCAGTCGATCGAACGGGCCATCATCAATCAGAGCAAGCTGATCCGGTTGCCGGTGCACGTGGTGGAGCGGCTCAACCACTATCTGTCCGCCATGGAGGATCTGGTGCAGGAGCTCGACCGCGAGCCGACCGTGCAGGAACTGTCGCGCCAGATGAAATACGAGCAGGGGCAGGTGGTGGAACTGCAGCAGGTCATCCGGAAGATTTACTCGCTGGACAGCCCGGTCGGCGCGCAGCAGGAGACCACACTCAAGGACGTGATCATCGATCATTCGCAATCCCTGCCGTCCACGACCGCCGAGGGCATCAAACAGCGCGAGGAAATTTTCGAGTGGATCAAGGGGCTCCGTGACACGGAAAAACGGGTGATTCTCATGCGGTTCGGGTTGGACGGCGGAGAGCCGCAAACGCTGGAGGAGATCGGCCAGGTGCTCAGCCTGACCCGGGAGCGGGTGCGTCAGATCGAGGCGGCGGCGTTACAGAAGCTGCGGTCCATCGTGACGGCGCAGATGACGGAATTTGAGGAGCAGCTGTAGCCCGGACGTCGCGCCGGGTTCCGGTGGGGGGGAGAGGACATGCTGACGAAGCGTGGAGACCAGGCCATGGTGGATTTAAAAAGTAAAATCAGGGAAATTCCGAACTTCCCGAAGGAAGGCATCCTCTTTTACGACATCACGACCCTGTTGAAGGAAGCCGATCTGTTTCACCGGGTGATTGAGCGGCTGGCCAAATTTTATGAGGACGAGAAGATCGACAAGGTCGTGGCGATCGAGTCCCGCGGGTTTATTCTCGGCTCGGCCCTGGCCTACCGGTTGAACACCGGGTTCATCCCGGTGCGCAAGCGGGGCAAGCTGCCGAGCGACGTGTACGAAACCGAATACAATCTGGAATACGGCTCCAGCGTTCTGGCCATCCACCGCGACGCCATCGCCACGGGGGAGCGGGTGCTGATCGTCGATGACCTGCTGGCGACGGGAGGGACCATCGCCGCGACCGTGGATCTGATCAAGCAGTTGGACGGCGTCATTATCGGCATTGCCTTCCTGGTGGAACTGGTCTCGCTGCGCGGCCGGAACCGGCTCGACGGGTACGAGGTGATGTCGCTGATCTCCTACGCGTGATGCGGACGGTGATGTGTGAAAAGGACCGGCCGGGGAGCCATCGATGACGGCGAAACGCATTCTCATCGCGGACGATTCGCCCACGGTGCGCATGGCCCTGACGCGCGCGTTGGAGAAAGCCGGCTACCAGCTCGCGAGCGTGGCGGACGGGCAGGAGGCGGTCAACCGGTTGAAGGCCGAGCAGTTCGACCTGTTGTTGCTCGATATGGAAATGCCGGTGATGGGCGGGCTGGAAGTGCTGCAATTTCTCCGCGACGGCAAGGCGGCCCATCCGACGCCGGTGCTGGTCGTCACCGGGAAGCGCAAGAGTCTGGAGGAAGTGCACGAGCTCAAGCGGCTCGGCGCCATGGGCTATGTGGACAAGGGCATGCCGGAGCAGGAGTTGCTGTTCCGGGTGCAGCGCGTGTTTCGAGGTATTGAAGATACGCTGGTATAACACCCAAGGATTTCACGAACAAGTAGGTCGTTGAGGCTTGGCAGGCCGGTCAAAAAGCTCCACCACCCGCTCACGCGGGTACTCGGAGGCCGCAGGGAGCGAGGAACCCGGAGTCCGACCATCTCGCAGAGCGGTGGTCGGATGAGGATTCCGGCGGGGTACCCGTTGCGGCGGAGCCAGTGCAACGGGTCGTGAGAACACAGCAGATGGACTTTTTCACCGGCCTGTTAGCGTCATCCGCGCGGATGATACCGTTGATGCACGGCCTTTAATTCCCCCTTGGTCAAATGGGTGTAGATTTGCGTGGTGCGGATGCTGGAGTGGCCGAGCATCGCCTGCACCGCCCGCAGATCGGCGCCCCGGAGCAGCAGATGGGTGGCAAAGGAATGGCGGAGCGTGTGGGGCGACAGGGCTGTGGCGACGCCGGCCGCGCGGGCGTGTTTTTTGATCAGATGCCAGACCGATTGACGGCTCAACCGTTGTCCGCCGCGACCGATGAAGAGCGCGTCGGCATCCCGGCGCCCGCGCGGGCGCTTGGCCATCGATCGGCGCCGCTTGACCGGCGCCAGCAATTGGAGGCGGCTCCGGGCCAGGTAGTCGGTCAGTTTGTGCCGGGCCGTCTCTCCGATCGGCACGAGGCGCTCCTTCCGCCCCTTGCCGAGGCAGACGAGAAAGCCGGAGAGCAGGTTCAGATTCTGGACCTTCAAGTCGATCAGTTCGGAGACCCGCAGGCCGGTGGCGTACAACAGCTCGAGCATGACGTCGTCCCGTTCGGCCACGTGACCGGCGCCCTTCGGGTGATTCAACAGCCGCTCCACCTCGCCGATGCTCAGCGTGCCGGGCAGGCGGCGCCAGGGTTTGGGCAGCGTCAGCGTCGTCGTCGGATCTCGGACCACGACGCCCTCGAGCAGCAGAAAACGGTAAAAACTTCTCAACGCGCTGATCAGGCGGGCGATCGACGCCGGGGCCGGCCGCGTCCGGGTCATCTGGGCGATGAAGCGGTGCAGTTCGGCGGCCGTGACGGCCGGGAGTTCGCGCCGTCCCTGACGGGCGAATCCGGCCAGATGGTGCAGGTCGCGACGGTAGGCCGCGCAGGTATGCGGGGACAATCGGCGCTCCACGCCGAGATGATCGAGAAACCGGTCGATCAGTGGGTCCGACTCGTCCGCACGGACGGGAGCGACCGCCGGAATGTTCGATGATCCGGACACGATGCCCCCAGAGACGATCTCCCCAGGCACGATATCCCCATGCTTGTGATCCATGGACGAATGATAGGTGAGTCGCAGGGGAAAGACAAGAGGATGATCGCGCGCGGACGATTCCTGGCGGCCGTGGCGGTGTTGATCTGCGCGGCAGGCGTGGCGGCAGTCTCGATCGGGGCGGCGGCTCCGCCGCCTCAGGCTCCCTCAGCTCCCCCGGCTCCAATGCCTCCGGCGAATTCCACCGGTCTGGTTGGAGGGGCGGCCGGCCCGGCGACGCTGGAGGCCGCCAAGGCGGCCGCCGAGGCGGGCGACGACAAGCGGGTGATCGAACTCATCCAGCAGTGGCTGCAAACACGGCCGACCGGCGAGGCGGCGGCCGACGGGTTCTACCTGATCGGCCAGGCGTCGTGGCACGTGCAACAGCCCGATGACGCCATTTTTTATTTGAAAAAATTGCTGGCGGATACGCCCCGCTCCCCCCGGGCGGCCGGTGCCAGCGCGCTGCTGGGGCAGATCTATGCCGGGCAGGGCTCGACGGCCGAGGCGATCGCCTTTTTCGAAAAAGCCACGGCGTTGGATGATTCGCCGGAGTTCCGTCTGCCGATCGAGGAGCAACTGGCCGGTCTCTACCGGCAGACGGGGAATCTGATCAAGGCGGTCGACACGTTGTTGACGATGCGCCGGATGGCGGAGGCGGCGGGCGACGCCGCGGCGGTGGCCGCCGTGGAGGGGCGGATCAGCGACCTGATCGATCACGAGAACGACGTTGAACGGTTGCAGCGGCTCGCCGCCTCGGCCGCCAAACGGTTCCCGACCGATCTGGCGTTGCTGCGGCTGGCCGATCTGGCCGTTCAGCAGCATGAGCCGTATGACGAAGAGCAATGGTTGAAGCGGTTTCTGACCGATTTTTCCAAACATCCCAAGGCGGCCGACATCACGACCCGGCTGCGCGCGAACGTCGATGCGGTCAAGGACAAATCCTCCGTCGTCGGTCTGTTGCTGCCCTTGACCGGTCCGGCCCGGGCGTTTGGACGCAATGCCCTGCGCGGCGCCCAGGTGGCCTGGGAGGCGGTGCCCGCGCAGGATCGGGCGCCGTTTGGTCTGGCCATCCGGGACAGCCAGTCGGCCGACGGCCTTCAGGCGGACGCCGTGGAGCGATGGGCGAAGGAGTTTCACCTGCTCGCCGTGGTCGGCCCGTTGCTGAACCGCGAAACGGGGCAGGTGGCGCCGGTCGCGCGCCGGTTGGAACTGCCCTTCATCAGCCCCGGCGCCCTGGTCGGGTCGGCTCCGCCCCGGCCCTCTCCTGATACCACCAAGGAGCCCGCCAAAGAGCCGGCGGCCGCATCAGAACCGTATCTCTTCTGGAACGGCTTGACCCTGGCGCAGCAGGCCCAGGCGGTCGCCGACTATGCCGTGGCGCGTCTGGGGGCGAAGCGCTTCATGGTGCTCTATCCCGACGAGCCCTATGCCCGGACCGCGGCGGAGATTTTTTCAGACACCGTGCGCGCGTTGCAGGGAGAGGTGATCGCGTCGATCAGCTATCCGCCCGACACCACCGACTACGGCGCGCAGATCAGGGCGATGAAGACATCCGATCTGAACCGGTACGGCGCCATCGGCCCGCCGGTCGAGGGCAAGCCGCCGGATGAATGGCCCTATACGCCGGGGTTTGACGCCATCTTCCTGCCGGGCGACGCCGAACAGGGCGGCCTGATGGCGGCGCAACTGGCGTTTTACGATTACGAACGGACGACGCTGCTGGGGGTGGGAAGCTGGAACCGGCAGGAATTGCTGACGTTCGGCGGGCGGTTTGTAGAGGGCGCCGTCATGGCCGACGGCTTTTTCGCCAGGAGCCCGGCCCCGGCGGTGCAGGAATTTGTCCGCCGGTATCAGTTGCGGTATCATGAGGAGCCGGATCTCTTCGCCGCGCAGGCGTACGACGCCATGCGGATGATTCTCAGCGCCCTGCAGCAGGGCGCGCGCAACGGCCGGCAGGTCGGCGAGTATCTGGGCGGCATCCGGCTCTTTCCCGGCGTGTCGGGACAGACGACACTGGTGCCGGGCCAGGCGGCGCAGAAACAACCCGTGATTGTCAAAGTGCAGGGCGGCAAATTGATCCAGGTGAATTGATGG
>JACQCE010000110.1 GCA_016201765.1 Nitrospirota bacterium | reverse complement strand
CGTCGTCCAGGTCAAGGCCTGCGCGCTCAATCACCTCGACATCTGGGTCCGGCAGGGCATTCCGGCCTACAAACTGACGCTGCCCCATATTTCTGGCTGCGACATCGCGGGCGTCGTCCACGCCACAGGCCCCGGCGTCGATTCGGCACCGCTCGGCCAGCGGGTCTTCGTGGCGCCCGGCCTCTCCTGCTGGAAATGCGACGCCTGTCTGTCGGGCCGGGACAATCAATGCGTCACCTTCCGGGTGGTCGGCGCGGCGATCCACGGCGGCTACGCCGAGTATGTGACCGTGCCCGCGGTCAACTGCATCCCAATCCCGGAGCGGCTGTCGTTCGATGAAGCCGCCGCCTTCCCGCTCGTCTATCTGACCTCCTGGCACATGCTGATCAGCCGGGCCCGCCTCGCGCCGGGCGAAACGGTCCTGATCCACGGCGTCAGCAGCGGCATCGGCAGCGCCGCCCTGCAGATCGCCAAGCTGATCGGGGCGACGGCCATCGTCACGGCCAGCAAGGATGAAAATCTCGACAAGGCCCAGCGGCTCGGCGCCGATCACATGATCAACTACGCCACCTCCGACGTCACCAAGCGGGTGCGCGAGCTGACCAACGGCCGGGGCGTGGACGTGGTGTTCGAGCACATCGGTCCGTCGACGTGGGAGCAGAGCGTGCAGTCGCTCGTCAAGGGCGGCCGTTTGGTCACCTGCGGCGCGACGACCGGCCCGCAGGTCACGCTCGACCTGCGATACGTCTACTCCAGGGAACTGAGCGTATTCGGATCCTACCTGGGCACGCGCGGCGAGTTGGCGACGGTGGCCAAGCTGATGGGCGCCGGCAAGCTGGCGCCGGTGATCGGCGGCACCTTCCCGTTGCGGGAAGCCAAGCTGGCTCAGGAGCGGATGTTGCAGCGGCAGTTTTTCGGCAAGCTCGTGCTCAAACCCTGAAAAAGGGGACAGGCTGGTTTTTCTCCGTTTATCCAATGGGGCGGAGACAAAAACCAGCCTGTCCCCTTTTTATATCTTGACGAAGATCTGGCCGTTCCTGACCTGAACCGGATAGGTTTCGATCCGTTCCTCGGGGTTGATATCGCACAACCCCGTGCGCACGTTGAACGACCACATGTGCCACGGGCAGGTGATCAACTCCCCGCGCAGGATGCCCTTCCCGAGCGGCCCGCCCGAGTGGGGGCAGCTGTTCTCCGTCGCGTAGACCGTGCCCCCGACGTTGTAGAGCGCGATGAGCCGCTCCTCTCCCCTGCGGTCGATCAACTGGACCATCCTCGCCTCGCCGGCCGGCAGTTCCTCCAACCGGCCCGCGGCGAGAAAATCGTCTTTGGAGGGAAGCGCAGACGGCGTCATTGATACCGCACGACCATGGGGTTATTCAAGTCGGGGGAAGATTCCGGCTCTCCCCAGCATTGTATGTGGGGCCCTGTGCGGAAGCGGGAAACCGTCCTCCAATGGCCCCACGCCCAAAGCCCCTCATCGGATTTACACAGTGCTCTCATCAGGGACATCACTGATAGCGTACAACCATTGGATCGATTACCTGCGACCAGCGATCGATGCCGCCGGCCAGGTTTTGCGCCAGATGAAATCCCTGCGCCCGCAGCCAGACGACGGCCTGATAACTGCGCATCCCATGGTGGCAATAGACCACCACCGGTTTGTCCGGGTCCAGTTCCCCGGCCCGCTCCGGCAGCTCCCCGAGCGGGATCAGCACGGCCCCTTCGATCCTGGCGACTTCGTACTCCCACACCTCCCGCACGTCGAGCAATTGAATCGCCTCGTCCGCGCCAAGCCGCCGCTGCAATTCCTCGGGTCCGATTTGTATGGGTGCGTCAGTCATATGCGGGCAATAGTCGATCAGCATACCATACCATGGCGGGTTGTGCGCAGAACACGTCAGGGTCATTGAGCGCGCGCCCGCGAACAAGCGGAGGGACATCGAGTTGACGGCAGGTTGACAGCCCCTCGATCAACCCGTATAATTTTTTTGAATTTTCCAAATAGAATTCAAGGGTTGGTCGTTTCAACGTTTTGTCATGACGAGCGGCCGCGAGGTGCGGGATCGACGGCGCAACGCCCACGGGGAGCTTCCAGATCATCGGCACGACGGCCGATCTCGCCATTGAGATGACCGCCGACACGCTCGAACAGCTCTTCGCCACGGCGGCGGCGGGATTGTTCAGTCTGCTGGTTGATCCCTCGGTGGTCCGGCCGGCCTGGCAACGGACGGTCACGGCCGAGGCGGGCGACGCCGTCGGACTGCTGATCGCGTTTCTGAACGAACTGCTGTTTGTGCACGAATCGGAGGATTGGCTCATGGCGTCGGCAGCCGTCACCTCGTTGTCGCCGACGCGCGTGCAGGCCGTCGTCACGGGGGAAACGATTGATCCGGCCCGCCACCAGCTTCGACATCACATCAAGGCCGTCACCTACCACCGCGCCCGCGTCACACAGACCGCACGGGGGTGGGAGGCGATGGTGATCGTGGATGTGTAAGAAAATGAGAAATGGGATGATAACGCGGCGTGACATACGTATGGCCGATGGGGGTTGTCAGGGGGAGAAAGCGGCACTCTCCCCCTGACTTTAATGATGCATCCCCTCATCCAGCTCGACGACTATCGCTGGGAGATCCCGACCAGCTTTCAGGCCGGCATGCGCGTGCCCGGGATCATTTTCGCGAGTAAAACGCTCGTGGAAGCGATCATCCGCGACAAAGCCTACGAGCAGGTCGCCAACACCGCCTGCCTGCCGGGAATCGTCAAGGCCGCCTATGCCATGCCCGACATTCACTTCGGCTACGGCTTTCCCATCGGCGGCGTGGTGGCCACCGATGTGCGAAGCGGCGTCGTCTCACCGGGCGGCGTCGGCTTCGACATCAACTGCGGCGTCCGGCTGGTCGCCACCCGGCTCCGGCGCGAGGAGATCGCGCCGAAGGTGCCCGCGCTGATCGACGCGCTCTATCGGGCCGTCCCGACCGGCGTGGGGTCGGAAGGCGCGTTGAAACTCTCCCCCGAAGAGGAACGGAGCGTGCTGCGCAGGGGGGCGCGGTGGGTCGTGGAGCGGGGCATGGGCACAGCGGATGACCTCGCCCATACCGAGGCCGGCGGCTGCCTGGCCGACGCCGACCCCGACGCCGTCAGCGCCAAGGCGTATGAACGGGGCCGCCGCCAACTCGGCACCGTCGGCTCGGGCAACCATTTTATCGAACTGCAATATGTCGACCGGATTTATGACGAGACAGTCGCCGCCGTCCTCGGGCTGACCGAGGGGCTCGTCACCCTGATGATCCACTCCGGCTCGCGCGGGCTGGGGCACCAGGTCTGCACCGATTATCTGGCGACGATGGATCGCGTCATGGCCCGCTACGGCATCGAGCTGCCCGACCGGCAGCTCGCCTGTGTCCCCATCGCCTCGCCCGAAGGGCGGGCCTATCTGGGCGCGATGCGCGCAGCGGCCAATTTCGCCTGGGCCAACCGCCAGTGCCTGATGCACCGGTCGGAGGAGACGCTGCTGCAGGCGTTGAACGCCTCGCCGCGCGACGCGGGCTTTCGATTGATCTACGACGTGGCGCACAACATCGTCAAAATTGAGGACCACGTCGTGGACGGCCAAACCCGCCGGCTGGCCGTCCATCGCAAGGGGGCGACCCGCGCCTTTCCGCCGCACCATCCGGAGCTGCCCCCCGACTATCAGGAAATCGGCCAGCCGGTGATCATCCCCGGCGACATGGGGCGCTACTCGTTTCTCCTCACCGGCACCGCGCACGGCATGGCGGAGGCGTTCGGCAGCAGTTGCCACGGCGCGGGCCGGATGATGTCCCGTTCGGCCGCCCTGAAGGCGACGAGGGGACGGGCGGTCGCCGATGAGCTCAGGCGGCAGGGCGTCACCGTCCGCGGCGCGACGATGAACACCGTCCGGGAGGAAGTACCCGAAGCCTATAAAGACGTCGCCGAGGTGGTGGACGTCGTCGCGCACGCCGGCATCGCGGCGATCGTGGCGCGGCTCAAACCGATGGGCGTCATCAAGGGATAACCGGGGACGCATCATGAAGCAGACGGTCGCAGTAATCGGCGGAGGCAGTTGGGGCACCAGTCTGGCCTGGCTCCTGGCGGACAACGGCCGGACGGTGCGCCAGTGGATCTATGAAGAAGAGGTGGTCAAGACGATCCTGACCTCCCGCGAGAACACGCTCTATCTGCCCGGCGTGCCGCTGCCCGCGGCGATCACGCCGACGACCTCATTGAAAGAGGCGGTGGCGGAGTGCGCGTTCGTCGTCTTCGTCGTCCCCTCGCACGTCACCCGCCGGGTCTTTTCCCAGCTGCAGCCGCATCTGCCGCCCACCGTGCCGATCGTCATCGCCACCAAGGGCATCGAGAACGAGAGTCTGATGCTCATGAGCGACGTGCTGCTCGACGTCGACCGGCAGCGGCGGCGGGATTCGCTGGCCGTGCTGTCCGGCCCCAGCTTCGCCAAGGAGGTCTGCCGCCGGCTGCCGACGGCGGTGACGCTGGCGGGTGCACCGGCGCTGACCAAACGGCTGCAACCGCACTTCACCACCGGCTACTTCAAATCATTCCTCAGCCGGGACGTGACGGGCGTGCAACTGGGCGGCGCCATTAAAAACGTCATCGCCCTGGCCGCCGGCGGCGCGGACGGGCTGGGGTTCGGCCACAACACGCGGGCCGCCCTGATCGCCCGCGGCCTGGCCGAAATGATCCGGTTAGGCATGTCGATGGGCGCCGAGCCCAAAACCTTCTATGGATTGTCGGGCATCGGCGATCTGATCCTGACCTGCACGGGGGATTTGAGCCGCAACCGCACGGTCGGCTATCAGATCGGCCAGGGGCAGCCGCTCAAGGAGATTCTCTCCAACATGACGATGGTCGCCGAAGGCGTCAGCACCTCGCAAGCCGCCTATCAGCTGGCCAAGCGGCAGCGGGTCGAGATGCCGATCGTCAAAGAAATCCATGCCGTCCTGTTCGAAGGACTCTCACCCCGCAAGGCCGTGGAGGATCTGATGGCCATGACCGCCGGCGCCGAATCGCCGGAAGGGGGATAACCTGGGTGCAACGTCTCTCATCAGTCTCTTCGGCGGCCTCTGCCTGTTGCTCTACGGCATCCGGCTCACCGGCGAGGGGCTGCAGGGCGTGGTGGGAGGCAAACTGCGCAGCCTGCTGCAGTCGGTCACCCGGCACCGGCTGCTGGGGCTGCTCTCCGGCGCCACGATGGCGGCGATCCTCCAGAGCAGCGCCGCCACGCTCGTCATGCTGGTCAGCTTCACCAGCGCCGGCTTCCTGACGCTGCGCCAGGCGCTCGCGCTGATGCTGGGGGCCGACATCGGCACCACGCTGACGGCGCAATTGCTGGCGTTTCAACTCTATGACTATGCGCTGGTGGTGGTCGGCCTCGGCGCGCTGTGCTGGCTGTCGGGACAGAAACGGCTGGTCAAATCATTCGGCCTGTCGCTGTTGGGCTTCGGCTTCATTTTCCTGGCGCTCAAGTTATTGGTGGACGGCCTGCTGCCCATCCGGACGAATGAAGAGGCGCAGGCGTGGCTCGTTCAGGTGAGCCACTATCCGATGCTGAGCCTGGTGGCCGCGGCGCTGTTGACCGCCGTCATTCAAAGCAGTCTGGCCACCATCGGCATTCTGATCGCCTTCGCCGCGCACGGCCTGCTCCCCCTGGACGGCGCGCTGCCGATGATTCTGGGGGCCAATATCGGCACCTGCGCGCTGGCGCTCCTCTCCAGTATCGGCGCGACGGCCGATGCCAAACGGGTCGCCATCGCCCACGCCGCGGTCAAGATCGCCGGCGTCCTCCTGGTCTTCCCGTTTCTGGATCACTTCCAACAGGCGGTCGCCGCCACGGCCGACACACTGCCCCGCCAGATTGCCAATGCACATTTATTGTTCAATACCGCGCTCGCGGTGGTCTGCCTGCCGCTGACCGGCCCGCTGGCCGCGGCGTTGACGAAACTGGTGGCCGAGCCGGCCAAATTGGGCCAGCCGGGACAGCCGATGCATCTTGATCCGTCGGTGCTGAACACGCCGGCGCTGGCGATCGGCCAGGCGACGCGTGAAATGCTCCGGATGGCCGATATCACGCAGGAGATGTACCGGGCCACGCTCGTCGCCTTCACCCGCGACGATGAAGACGTCGTGGACCGGATCGAGGAGCTGGAGAATCATCTGGACGGCCTGAACCAGGCGATCAAACTCTACCTGACCCGGATGTCCGAAACGGCCATGACGCCGGCCCAGCACCGGGAGGAGATGGGCATCCTGATCATCATCAACGAGATGGAGAGCATCGGCGACATCATCGACAAAAACCTGATGGAGCTGGCGAAGAAGAAGATCTACAAGGGGCTGCGCTTCTCCGACGACGGCATGAAGGAGGTCATTGCGCTGCACCAGTTGATCGGCCAGCACCTGGAGATGGTCATCACGGCGCTGACCACCCGCAACGCGGAGCTGGCCCAGCAGGTGATCGAGGCCAAAACCCAGGTCGCCCACCAGGAGCGGCAGCTCAAGCAGGCCCATGTCAAGCGGCTGCACGAGGGGCTGGTCGAGTCGATCGAAACCAGCGCGATTCATCTGGACGTCCTGACGAATCTGAAACGGATCAACTCGCACGTGACCAACATCGCCTACGCCGTGATCGAACCGAATTTTACGTGATGACGTTGCATCCGACCTCATCAGGGCGGCCCCATGATTGAGCCGCGTCTGCGGTCGCTGCTGACGGCCGTGCAACAGGGGCGCCTGCCGCTTGAACAGGCGCTGGACAAGCTGCGCCACCTCCCATATGAGAATCTTGGTTACGCCCGTTTGGACCATCACCGGCCTTTACGGCAGGGGCTGCCCGAGGTGATCTTCTGCGAGGGGAAGGAGCCCGAACATGTCGCGCAGATCCTGCGCCGGATGCAGGGGCGGGGCGCGCCCGTGCTGGCCACCCGCGTCTCACCCGCGTTGGCCGCCTATCTGCGCCGGCGCCACGCCGGCCTGGTCTACCACCGGTTGGGGCGCGTCGCCGTCCTGCCGGCGGATGGCGACACCGCCAGGGCGTCCTCCAGACGGATACCGAACACGCCCCTCGTCCTCATCGTCACCGCCGGCACGGCCGACCTGCCGGTGGCCGAGGAGGCGCGGATCACGGCCGAGACATTCGGCCACCGGGTCGACACGCTCTACGACGTCGGCGTGGCGGGTTTGCACCGGTTGACGGCGCATGTGCGGGCGCTGCAGCTCGCCGACGTCCTGATCGTCATCGCCGGGATGGAAGGCGCCCTCCCCAGCATCGTCGGCGGGCTGACCGGCCGTCCCGTCATCGCCGTGCCGACGAGCCGCGGCTACGGCGCCCACTTCGGCGGGCTCGCGCCGCTCCTGACCATGCTCACGAGCTGCGCCCCCGGCCTCGCCGTGGTCAACATCGACAACGGCTTCGGCGCCGCCGCGCTCGCGCACCGGATTCTGATGCCACGCCTCCAGCACGCGCAGAAACCGGAACCGCGCCCCCGCCGCCGCACCGTGAAACGGCCAGCCCAACGCCGGCGCACATAAAAAATAATCACAATAACAGGCCCATGCCCCCCCTACTCAAACTGGCCCACCTGGACTGTTTTTCCGGCGTCAGCGGCGACATGCTGCTGGGCGCGTTGCTCGACGCCGGCCTGCGGCTGCCGGAGTTGAAGCGCGACCTCGCCCGGCTGCGGCTGCCGCCGTTCGATCTGTCGCTGCGCACCGTGAGGCGGGGGGCGCTGACCGCGCGCCTGCTGACGGTCACCCCCCGGCGCCCGTTCCCGAGGCAGCCGACCTTTGCCCGGATTACCGGGCTGGTCCGGCGCAGCCGCCTGCCGTCGCGGGTGATTGAACGCGCCATCGACTGCCTGGAGGCCTTGCGCGCCGTTGAGGCCAGGCTGCACGGACATCGCATGCACGGCGGGGGACTCCCCGACGCCTTCCGCGGCGTCGAGCTGATCGACACGCTGGTCGATCTGGTCGGCGTCGCCGCCGGTCTGGAACGGCTGGGGATCGCCGATCTGACGGTCTCGCCCGTCAATCTCGGCCGCGGCATGATCATTCAGACCGGCACGGGCGGTTCACTGCATCACGGCCCGCTGCCGATTCCCGGACCGGCCACGGCCCGGTTGCTCAAAGGATTTCCGGTCTACAGCAACGGGCCGGCCGCCGAACTGACCACGCCGACGGGCGCCGTCCTGCTTCGGACTCTGGCGCGCCCGTCGACCACCCTGCCGCTCATGCACCTGACCGCCGTCGGCCACGGCGCCGGCCGTCGGCAACTCGATCCCTGGCCCAACCTGGTCCGGCTGATGATCGGGGAAGGGAATACGGCCCAGGTCGACGCGGGAGCGCCGCCGACCCCGATCACCGAAGAGTTGCTGATCGAGATCGACACAACGGTGGATGATTGCAATCCGCAACTCTTTGACCACCTCCGCGACCGGCTCTTCGCCCGCGGCGCGCTGGATGTCTATCTCACCCCCGTCATCATGAAGCAGGGGCGGCCGGCCACCCAGATCACGCTGCTGGCCAAGCCCGAACGAGCCGACGCACTGGTGCCCGTGCTCTTTGAGGAAACTCCAACACTCGGCGTCCGATTGCGCGAGATCCGGCGGCGGACGCTGCCGCGCCGCATTGTCCGCATGCGGACGCCGGACGGGCCCGTCCGCGTGAAGCTGGTGGAGACGCCCCGCGGTCTGGAAGCGAGACCGGAATATCGGGACGGCCGCGCCATCGCCGAACGGACCGGCGAGCCGCTCCGCACGGTGCTCACACGGCTCGAACGGCTGGCCGGGCGTCGCTTTGGCCGCAGCGGACGAAAGGGGCCTCGATGACCACCATCGCCTGGCTGTTCGGCGCGCTGCTGATGGTGCTGGCCTCGGCCCACCTCTTCACCAACGGCGTGGAGTGGCTGGGCAAACGGCTCGGCTTCTCGCACGGCATCGTCGGCAGCATTCTGGCCGGCGTCGGCACCGCCCTGCCCGAAACCATCATCCCCGTCATCGCGATTCTCTTCAGCGGCGGCCAGTCAACCCACCAGGATATCGGCATCGGGGCGATCCTCGGCGCCCCCTTCATGCTGACCACGCTCACCCTCCCGCTGGCGGGCGCGGCCCTGCTCGGCTTCGCCGCACTGAAGCGGCGGAAGGGGACCTTTCACCTCAACCCCGCCTTCATCCGGCTCGATTTGACCTATTTTCTGATCGGCTACGGCGCCGCCATGGCGGCGGCGCTGGCGCCCGTGGCCGGCCTCCGCTATCTGGTCGCGCTCTTGCTCCCCTTCCTCTACGGCCACTATATCTGGAACCTGCAGCGGCTGGACCGCCAGCACGCCGCCGATCATGACGACGTGCCTCCGCTGCTGTTCTGGCGCCGCCCCTCCACGCCACCGATGATGATCATTCTGCTGCAGGTCGTTTGCGGCCTGGGGGGCATTGTCGCGGGCGCCCATGTGTTCGTCGACGCCGTGGAGTCCGCCGCGGCCGCCCTGGCGGTGCCCCCGCTTCTGCTCTCCCTGCTGGTTACGCCGGTGGCCACCGAATTGCCGGAAAAGTTCAACAGTCTGATCTGGATCTTCCAGCGCAAGGATGCGCTGGCGATTGCCAATATCACGGGCGCGATGGTCTTTCAATCGACCTTCCCCGTCGCCGTCGGCCTGGTCGGCACCCCCTGGACACTCGATTGGCACGGCTGGACCACCGCGCTGTGCGCGCTGGCCGCCGCAGCGGTCTATCTGGCCCTCCTGATCCGCCAACGGACCTGGCACCCCTGGCAGCTGCTCCTGGGGGCCGCGCTCTATTTCGGCTTTGCCGCGGCATTGTGGCTGGTCTGACCCGCCGTAATCCCTGTTTTCCCGTCACTTTTTGACATCATTGAGGATCGATGCTACACTGACTGACGTCGTGGATCATCGTGCGCGAAGAGACCGATATAACGATCGCGTGAAGCCGGCAGGGACGCAGCGGGGGGAGCGGAGATGGATGTCCTGATCGCTGATGACGAGCCCTACATTTTACGCTCGCTGTCCTTCGTCCTCAAGAAAGAGGGCTATGCCTGCGAGACGGCCAGGGACGGCGAAGAGGCAATCGAAAAGGTCAGGCGGCTTCACCCCAAGGTCCTGTTTCTGGACATCATGATGCCCAAGAAAACGGGGTTTGAAGTCTGCCGGACGCTCAAGGCCGACCCGGCGTACCGTTCGATGAAAATCATCATGCTGACCGCCAAGGGGCAGCAGCACGACATCGAGGAGGCCAGATCAAGCGGGGCCGATGATTACGTCACCAAACCCTTCAGCCCCAAAAAAGTCCTCGAAAAACTCTCGAGCGTCATCAAAACCTCATAGCCGCCGCCATGCGGAACCTGTGCCCGTTTTCCCGACGTACTCCCGTGTGCGGCAGATGGAAACGTCACGGGTCCATTGCCGGCCTGCTGGCGGTCCTGCTCCTGCTCGGATCGTCTCCAGGCCACGCCTTTGATCTGCGCGGGTTCGGCGACGTCACCTTTACCAAAAGCGACGACGCCGGGTCGGCCGATCGTCACGGGTCGTTCACCCTCGGCCAGTTGGACCTGTACGTCACCCAGCCGATCACCGATCGGCTTGATGTACTGGCGGAACTGACCATCGAATCCGAAACCAGCGGCGACTTTGTGGCCGATCTGGAACGGTTGCAGATCGGCTATCGGGCCTGGGACTGGCTGGTGATCCGGGCCGGGCGGTTCCACAATCTGCTGGGCTACTGGAATCTGACCTTTCATCACGGCCGCCAGATTCAGACCACCATCAACCGGCCCTCGATGCTGGCGTTCGAAGACAGGGGCGGTTTCCTGCCGGTGCACCTGGTCGGCATCTGGCTCAGCGGCTATGTGCCGGCGGGACCGCTGTTGATCAACTACGGCCTTATGGCCGGCAACGGCCCGAAAATCGCGGGCTTGACCTCCCTCAGCGGCGGCGAACTTGATCCCAATAACCTCAGCGACAACAGCGGCAACAAGGCGGTGGCCTTCAATCTGACGTTGCATCCGAGGGGGCTGCACAACGGCGGTCTGGGCATCTGTGGCAATATCAGCCGGATCGAAGGATTTGACAACACCCCCGCGGCGGCGAAGGTTGCCAATATCAGCCAGCAGATTCTCTGCGGCGAAGCGCATTACGTCACCGAAACCATCGAGTTGCTGGCCGAGTATTATGCGCTCTTCGATCAGGATGAGTTGACGGGCCTGGGGCGTTTCACCAACCATACCTGGTATCTGCAGGCCGCCTACACCTTCGCCGACCGCTATGTGCCCTATCTGCGCTATGAGCGGACCTCGGTGGCGGAAGGCGACCCCTACATGACGATGCTGGGCGTCATTGATACCGCCAGAACCATTCTCGGATTCCGTTTCAACCTGGCCTCGGCCAGCTCCGTGAAGGCGGAGGCGCGGCTGATCGATCATCCGGCCCCGGCCGGCCTGGCGGAGCACGCGCACGAATTCGCCGTTCAATGGGCCTTTTGGTTTTGAACGGCCGACGGCGTCCCGGCATGCTCATGGGCACTGGCGTGTGTCGGGGGGTGCTCTGGGGCGTGCTGGGCTGCCTGCTGGCCGGCGCGTCCGGCCCCGCACCCGCGGCGCCGGACGACCGCATCGTGATCGTCGCCAACCGGTTCTATCCGGCGTCCTCGCTCACCAGGTCCGAAACCCGGGAGATTTATCTCGGCCTGCGCACCATCGAGCAGTTCCTGCGCATCCGCCCCATCGACCAGTCGGATCCGGCCATTCGGGCCGCGTTTTTGCAAACCGTGCTGAACCTCTCCAGGGAGACCTACATCGACCATTGGAACCGCCTCCTCTTCCAGCAGGGCGGCCTGCCGCCCCTGCTGAAGGATTCACCGGACGAAGTCGTGCAGGAACTGCTCAAAACCGACGGCGCCATCGGCTATCTGTGGGGCCGGGACGCGGAGGGCCGAAACGGCCTCAAAATCCTGCTGGTGATTCCGGTCAGGCCATCGACGGCCCCCGGTGAACGGCCGCCGCCCGCGTTGCCCCCCAATTGAATGACCCCACACAGCCCGACGCAGCCGTTTTGACAAGGCCGGCAACGACCGATATAATGAGACACGTTTCCTCCCCGACCACTCACCCACTGTCGCACCAATGAAGCGGACGTATCGGCTGACACCCAAGCTGGTCACCCTGATCGTGGGGGCCGGCCTGCTCTCCATGGCCATCGCCCTGGTGCTCATGTTTTCCGTGCAGAAAAAGGCGCTCACGGAATCACTGGGCCATCAGTTTGAGGTGATGGCCAGCATCACCAGCGCCAGACTGACCAACCTCCTGGATCAGACCTTCAGCGAGGCGACGCTGCTGGGGCTGGATCCGATCATCCGGGAAACGGTGGAAGAAGCCAACCGCCGCTACGCCGGCCGTTCCCCGGCTGAGATCGAAGCCGAGATCAACCGGCTGCACGCCCGGTGGGACGCCAAGGCGCCGCCCGACGAGTTCAGCAACCGCTACAAAGACAGTCCGGCCGCCACGTTTCTTCGACGCTACCTTGAGCAACCCAACGTCAGCCAGAAATATCTCACGATCCTCGTGGCCGACCGGTACGGCGTGCTGGTGGCCAGCCCCTACAAACCCGACACGATCGACTTCAGCCATCAGGAGTGGTGGCGGGCGGCCTATAAGGACGGGGCGGGTGATTATTACGTCAGCGACGTGTCCCTGGACGTCCCCTCCCGGGAAATGGACAAGACCTATATGATTCAGTTTGCCGTCCCGATCATCGACCCGAAGGGGCAGCAGGCCATCGGCGCGCTCGTCGTCATCAGCACCGTGAACCACCTGTTCGCGGCGGTCACCGGTCTGCGCATGGGACAAAACGACCACGTCATGCTGGCCAATTCCAGCGGCGCGTTGATTTTCTGCCCCGTCTTTCTGGTCAAAAACCACACGCTCAAAACGGAACTGGTCCGGGCCATTTCCCATCCCAAACCCGGCTGGACCCAGACGACGGCCGATGTGCACTATCAGGGCCTCACGATCAACGGCTACGCGCCGGTCACCACCAGCGCGATCCTCAACCCCACCAGTTTCGGCGGCCAGCGGTGGTACATCTTCACCAGCCAGGATCCAAAAGAAACCTACGCCCCCATGACCCGCCTGCTGACCTGGGTGGCGGTGGCCGGCACCGGCGGGCTCGGGTTGCTGGGCGTGACGGCCTTCTTCATCGCGCGCCGCTTCACCCGGCCCATTCGGGAATTGCAGGAAGGCGCCAAGCTGATCGGTTTCGGCAACCTGGATTACCGGCTGACGATCCCGACGGGCGACGAGATCGAGGAGCTGTCGTATGAGTTCAACGAGATGGCCACCAAACTTAAAACCGCCTACACCAACCTGGAGCAGCGCGTGGCGCAACGCACCCGGGAACTGGAGGATCGCAACCGCCAGCTGTCGATTCTCTATGCCATCAGCTCCAGCTTGAGCTGTCGACCGTGTTGGCCACCACCACCCAGCAACTGGGCTCGCTGATCACCTTCATTCATCTGGCCGACCACGCGCCGACGTTGCACAGCAGCGATCCGGGCGGTTCGACGGCCAACCGGGGCGGACTGGAGCGCGAAGTGATCGAGGCGTGCAAGGAATGCATGCAGCCGCCGGCGCAGGCCGTCCGCCTCAAGCAGATCCTCCTTCCGGAAGGGCCCGGGCCCGCGTCCACACCATTGCCGGGCGACGGCGGGCTCGAAAAAACCCAGTCCTCCATCCTCCTGACCATCCCGCTCGTGTCGAAAAACCGGATCATGGGCGCCATGGCCCTCTGGTATCCCCAGGGCGGCGGGCTCCGGCTGGAGCACGACCGGTATCTGCTGCTGACCCTGGGCCATCAGATCGGCGCCGCCATCGAAGCGGCGCAACTGTTCGAACAGACCAAGAAACTGGACCAGCTCAAATCGGAATTCGTCTCCAAGGTCTCGCACGAATTGCGCACACCGCTCACGTCGATCAAGGGGTTTGGAGAGATTCTCGCCTCCTACGACGATATCGATCCCGCGAACCGCCAGGAATTCGTTCAGATCATCAATGAGGAAAGCGACCGGCTGACCCGGTTGATCAACGACCTGCTGGATCTGTCGAAGATCGAGGCCGGCAAAATCGAGTGGGTGATCCAACCCATCGACTTGGGGCAGATTTTGCGGTACACGGTGAAACAGATCCAGGCCATGACCCTCAAGAAACCGCTGACCCTCGTGCTGGACCTGCCGCCGGCGCTGCCGCTGGCCCTCGGCGACCGGGACCAGCTCGTGCAGGTGATGGAAAATCTGTTGAGCAACGCGATCAAGTTCACGCCGGAGGGGACGATCACCATCGGCGCGCACTGGGAATCGAACGGCGCCGCCGCAAATGCTTTAACGGCGCCGCCGCTGGTGACGGTGTTTGTGCAGGACAGCGGCATCGGCATTCCCGAGCATGAGCTGACCGCCATCTTCGAAAAATTCCATCAGATCACCGACGCCAACCGCACGCTGCCGAAGGGGACGGGGTTGGGGCTGGCCCTCTGCCGAGAAATCATCACCCACCTGCACGGCGAGATCTGGGCGGAGAGCACGATGGGACGGGGCAGCCGCTTCCTCTTCACCCTTCCGGTCTCGACGCCGGTCGTCATGCGGCCCACCGCCGAATCCTCGGCCATCCGCGCAGGCCAGGGGTGACCGATGGCCTCCGTTCCCCCCATGGCCCGTCATGACATCGAGCAGCTCTTTGAAGAAGCCGGCCGTTTAGGCCAGTGCTCGCTGGCGTTTCTCTCCCCCGAGGGGGAGTGGCTGGTCCGCTGGCCGAAAACCGCCCGCCGGCCGCACGCGCCAGGCGCGGCGGCCGACGGCGCCGACTGCCTGCGGCTGCTGGCGCCGATGGTCCTGGCGTTGACCCCGTCAAGCCCCACGCTGTCCTGGGTCTGCCCCCACGGCGTCGAGTACGCTGTCGGCGCGCTGTTCGCGCAGTCGGCGCCGGCGGGCAGCGTCATCGGCTACGGCGACGCGTCCGTCCAGGCGCTGTCGCTGACCCGTCTGCTGCGGTTGCACCTGCAGCAGGTCATCGACCTGCAGCAGGAGATGGAAAATCTCTCCAACGAGATCGCCCGCAACTACGAAGAGCTCAATCTGCACTACGAACTGTCGGCCAAACTCGGCACCCATCCGACCCCCGACCCCATCTATCAAAACGTGGTCGAGCAGATCCGCCGCGTGATCAGTTGCGACCATATCGCCATCCTGTTGCGCGATGAACAGGGCGGCCTGTCGGCCGTCTATGCGACCAACCGGACCGGCCGCATTCAGACCTCGTTCCGCCTCGATTCAGGGGTGGGACTGAGCGGAGAGGTCGTGAACACCGGCACGGCCATGATCGTCTGCCGCGCCGACCTGCATCCTCGATTCGTCCCGCCACCCTACGCCGTGACCGCCCAGATGTCCGTCCCCCTGGTCACCAGCGGAAAGGTCCTGGGCGTGATCAATCTCACCGACAAGGAGGGGGGCGAGGAATTCAGCACCAACGATTTGAAGCTGCTGGAGACGATCGCCCGGCAGGCGGCCATCGCCCTGGAAAACGCCCGGCTGTTTGCCGACGTCCGCTCCCTGTTCCTGAGCGCGGTCAAGTCGCTGGCCAGCGCCATCGACGCCAAGGATCCCTACACGCACGGCCATTCGCTGCGCGTCGCCTACTACTCGGCCATCATCGCCGAGCAGTTTCCGCTCCCCCCGGAGCAGCGGGAGGAGGTCTATCTGGCCGCCGTGCTGCATGACGTGGGGAAAATCGCCATTCCGGAATCGATCCTGCTCAAACCCGGCTCGCTGACCGAACCGGAATGGGACACCATGAAGCGGCATCCCCTGCACAGCGCGCAGATTCTCGGCGAAATCAAACAGTTCGTCACGCTCTCACAGATCGTCCGGCACGAGCATGAACGGTACGACGGCTCCGGGTATCCCGACGGGTTGAAGGCGGAGGCCATCCCGCTGGCCAGCCGGATCATCGCCATCGCCGACGCCTACGACGCCATGACCACCAGCCGCAGCTACCGGCAGGGGATGAACCCCGAACAGGCGATTCACCTGCTGGCCAAGGCCGCCGGCACGCAGTTTGATCCGCACGTCTTTGCGCAGTTTAAATCCGCGTTCGAGCAGGGCCGGTTGACGCTCCCGCCCGACGTCCCCGCCCAGTTTTTGGTGACAGAGTAATTCGTTCACGGTTCACGGTTCACAGTTCATGGCAAATTCGGTTCGCAAGGATATGCTTCGCAGCATATAATGTGTCTGTTGTGCTGTGAACCGTGAACGGTGAACTGTGAACTCATTACCACGCATTGGCCTGACCATGGGCGATCCGGCCGGGATCGGCCCGGAGATCATCCTGAAAGCGCTGGCCTCTCCGGCGCCGTTTCGCCGGTGCCGCCCGATTCTCTTCGGCCATCATGGGCTCTTCACGCGGGAGATCCGGCGGCTCCGGTTGCCGCTGCGACTCGAGATCATTGACGGTTCCAGTGGCTGGTCCGCATCGCCCGGCCGGCTGCCGCCCGGACGTCTCCCGCCAGATTGTCTTCCAATTGTCCCGATTGAGCACGCCGGCGCGCTGCCCAGGCCCGGCCGGCTGTCGGCCGCCGGCGGCCGGTTGGCCGCGCGGGCGATCGAGCGGGCGACCGCCTGGGCGCAGGCGGGACGCCTGGACGCGATCACCACGGGCCCGATCCACAAGGTCGGCCTCGCCCGGGCCGGCTATCCGTTTGAAGGCCACACGGAATTTCTCGCCGCGCTGACGGGCAGCGGGACCGTCGGCATGATGATGGTCGGCGGCGGCCTGCGGATCATGCTGGCCACCATTCATCTGGCCGTCCGCGATCTTCCCCGCCGGTTGACCACGCAAAAAATTCTGACGGCGATCCGTTTGACCCATCGGGCCATGCGGGACTGGTTTGGAGCGCCCCACGCCGCCATCGGCGTCTCGGGATTGAACCCCCACGCCGGCGATCGCGGCCGGTTCGGCGATGAAGAAGCCCGCGTGATCGCGCCGGCGATCGCGCGCGCCCGGCGATCGGGCATCCGGGCCGCGGGCCCCTACCCGGCCGACACGCTCTTTCACCGGGCGCATCAGGGGGAATTCGATGCCACGGTCGCCATGTATCATGATCAGGCGCTGATCCCCATCAAGCTGCTCGCCTTCGGCCGCGCGGTCAATCTGACGGTCGGCCTGCCCTTCGTCCGCACCTCCGTCGATCACGGCACCGCGTATGACATTGCAGGCAAGGGCATCGCCGACCCTGGGAGTTTGCTTGAAGCCCTCGAGCTGGCGGCAAATCTTGCCAAAAAGCGGATTAAGGATTAGTGAAGAAAAGGCGGGGTAAGGATTAAGGAATGCCACAGCACGGGCGGAAACAACCGCGATTCAGTCAGCATTTTCTGGTCAATCAATCCCTCTGCCGTAAAATTGTCGAACTCGCTCATCTCTCTCCCACGGATCGCGTGGTCGAGATCGGCCCGGGGCGTGGCGCGCTGACCTCGCTCCTGCTCGAACAGGCGGGCGACGTCTGGGCGATTGAAGTCGATTCGACGCTGGCCGGTCACCTGCGCGAACGGTTCGGCGGCCGGCCGCACTTTCATCTGGTCCTGCAGGACGCCCTTCGCGTCGACTATGGCGCGCTGCCCGCGCCCTTTACCGTCGTCGCCAATCTCCCCTACGCCGTCGCCAGTCCGTTGTTGATCCGGCTGCTGGAGGCGCGCCGGTCGATTCCGCTGATGGTGCTCATGTTCCAGCGCGAAGTGGCCGAGCGGTTGACCGCCAAGCCGGGCGGCCGGGAATACGGCTTTCTCTCCATCGTCGCGCAGCTCTATGCCGAGATAAAACTGGCCTTCACCGTCTCCCCGGGCAGTTTCCGGCCGCCGCCCAAGGTCGATTCGGCCGTCGTCACCGTCACCCCCCGCCCCGACCCGTTGATTGCGCTCGAGGACGAGGCCGCCTTTCTCCGGTTGGTCCGTCACGGCTTCGCCCATCGACGGAAAACCATTCGCAACAACCTGAGCCATGTCCTGCCCGCCGACCGGTGCGACGCGCTGCTGGACAACGCCGGCATCGATCCGAAGCGGCGGCCGGAGACGTTGAGTCTGGAGGAGTGGGGGAAATTAAGCCGGGGGTGTCGGGTGTTGAATGTAAAAGTGTAGGCGGTAGGCAGTAGGCGGTAGGCAGGCAAAGGGGAAAAAGGTAGGCGGTAGACAGGAGCCAGTAGACAGGGAAAAGAAAAAGTAGTCAGTAGGCTGTAGCCAGAAGACAGAGGGGAATAAAAGAGGCTGAACAATCTCGCTCATCTTTTCTAATTCCCGCCTACTGTCTACTGCCTACTATCTTGCCGGCTACTATTTTTCCTGCCTACTGCCTACTGTCTACTGTCCCCTGCCTACTCTCCTTGTTCCCTGTACTCCGTCATCCCGTTTTGCTACAATACGCCCCATGCAGAAGCTGATGTGGCGCGAGCTGAAAGGCTTGCTGCTGATTGCCGCCGCGTTCCTGCTGGGATTAAGCCTCTTCTCGTACCACCCGACCGACGCCTCCCTGACCAGCGCCTCCACCGCCTCGACCGTGCGCAATCTCGTCGGCTGGGTGGGCGCCTCGGTCGCCGACGCGCTGTTTCAGTTGATCGGCATCAGCGCCTATCTGGTTCCCGTCC
>JACQCE010000109.1 GCA_016201765.1 Nitrospirota bacterium | reverse complement strand
CTGCGCCAGGAGTCGGTCGACAAGGGGCTGGCGACGATCCGGAAGATCTACCAGTCGCGCGTCGACAAGGGGAAGATGACCGCCGGCGAGATGGAGCAGAAGCTCACCCTGGTGACCGGTTCAACGAGCTATAGCGATTTCAAAGAGGTCGACATTGTGATCGAGGCGGTGTTTGAAGAGTTGAGCGTCAAGCAGAAGGTGTTCCAGGAGGCGGAGGCGGCCATGCCCGAGTCGGCCATTCTGGCGACGAACACCTCCGCGCTGTCGATCTCGGCCATCGGCTCGGCGGTCAGACGGCCCGAGAAACTGGTCGGCATGCACTTTTTCAATCCGGCCCACGTCATGAAGCTGGTCGAGGTGATCCCCGGCCTGGCGACGTCGTCCGAGACGGTCGATGACACCGTCGCCTTCGCCGAATCACTCCGGAAGATTCCCGTGCGCGTGCAGGAGTGCGCGGGCTTTCTTGTGAACCGTCTACTCATGCCTTATTTGAATGAAGCGGCCCTGGCGCTCGAAGACGGCGCGGCGCCGATGAAGGAAATTGACCAGGCGTTGATGGCGACGGGTCTGCCGATGGGGCCGTTTGTGTTGCTCGACATGATCGGCATCGACGTGGCGCAAAGGGTGGCCGAGATCCTCTACGACGCCTACGGCCCCCGAATGGCGGCGGCCGATACGTTGAACGAATTGGTGAAGCGAAAACGGCTGGGTCAAAAGGTCGGCAAGGGCTTTTATATGGAGGGGGAGGATGCGGAGCTGCCGGCGCTCCTCGCCGAGATTCAAAAGAAGCGCGGAACGAAGAAGGTGAAGTTCACGCCGGAGCGGCTGGTCCTGCCGATGATCAATGAAGCGGTCATCTGTCTTCAAGAAGGAGTGGCCACGCCGAGCGACATCGACATTGCGATGGTGGCGGGCATGGGTTTTCCGCAGGACAAGGGCGGTCCGCTGCATCTGGCCGACGCCATGGGGATCGACGTCGTGACGGCGGAGCTGACCCGTTTGAGCCGGGAGCTGGGGCCGCGTTTCTGGCCGGCGCCGATGCTCAAACGGATGGTTGCGGCCAATTATCTTGGCGTGAAAACAAAGAAGGGGTTTTTTACCTACTGAAAAATGGGGACACGTCACAAATTTTCAAGTTCTGAGCGCTATATGTTGTTGCTTGTCACCGAAAATTGGGACGTGTCCCTATTTTTCAAACGGGGTTTCTTCACCGACTAAGGAGCGATGCAGTGGCTGAACAACTGGTGACCACCCAGATCGACGAGGGCGTGGCGACCCTGACCATCACCAACCCGCCGGCCAACACGCTGACGATGGCGGTGATGACGCAACTCGAGGCGGCCATCGGCGCGCTGATCGCCGACCCGGCCGTGAAAGCGGCCGTCATCACGGGCGCGGGCAATATGTTCGTCGCCGGCGCCGACATCAGGGAGATCGCCGGCCTGGATTCCGCCGGGAAGGGGCGGACGGTGACGCTCAAAGGGCAGGGGATCTTCAACACGATTGAGCAGTCGCCCAAGCCGGTCATCGCCGCGATCAACGGCCTTTTTTGTCTGGGCGGCGGGCTGGAACTGGCAATGGCCTGCCACATCCGGGTGGCGAGCGAACGGGTGCGGATGGGGCTGCCGGAGATCGATCTGGGAATCATGCCGGGATTCGGCGGCACGCAGCGGCTGCCCCGGATTGTCGGGGCGTCGAAAGCGGCCGAACTGATCCTGACCGGCGACAAGATCACGGGCGTGGAGGCGAAGGCGATCGGCCTGGTGAACAAGGTCGTGCCGGAAGGCGAAGTCCTCAAGCAGGCGCAGGGGCTGGCCAAGAAGATCGCCTCCAAGGGGCAGGCGGCCGTCCGCGCGGCGATGACGGCGATCGGGCACGGCTTGACGGCGCCTCTTGCGGCCGGATTGCAGAAGGAATCGGAGCTCTTCGGCGGTCTGTGCGAGACGGCGGATATGAAGGAAGGTGTAAAAGCGTTTCTTGAGAAGAGACATGCTAAGTGGCAGGACAAATGAAAGACCTAGTAGGCAGGAGACAGTAGGCAGTAGGCAGGAAAACAGGGCAGTTCTGCCTGGCTACTGACTACAGGCTACTGTCTACTCAGAAGGACGAACGATGGCGATGGAGAGACGGGGCAAGACGGCGCTGGTGCTGGCCGGGGGAGGGTTCCCCGGTTTCATGTACGAGATCGGCTGTCTGACGGCCATGGACGAGATCTTCGAGCCGGGTTTCAACGTCAACCAGTTCGACATCTACGTCGGCGCCAGCGCGGGGTCTGCGATCGCCTCGCTCATCGCCAACGGCGTCCGCCCCCGGGAAATTTTCGACGCCATTCTCAATGACACCGTCAGCCCCTACAATTTCAAACGGGAGAATATTTACAGCTTCGGCTATCAGGAGACCTGGTTGCTCTTCAAGCGGCTCATGCGGACCGTTCCACCGCTGGTTCGCTACTTCGTCCGGCGGCGGGCGAGCTTTTCGATGCTCGATCTGGTCTACATGCTGCAGGAAAATCTGCCGTCCGGCATCTTCACGCTGAAAAATTTTGACGCCTACCTGGCCGACTTCTTCGCCCGGGAGGGGCGCACCAACGACTTCCGCAAGCTCCGCCGGCAGCTCTACATCCCGGCGGTCGACATCGACCGCGGGCGCTACGACGTCTTCGGCGAGGCGGGCTATGATGATGTCCCGATCTCGCAGGCCGTGATCGCCTCGTCGGCGATGCCGATCGTGTTCCAGCCGGTGACGATCAAGGGCCGCGATTACATGGACGGCGGCGTGGGCAAGGTCGCCTACATGGACGTGGCGATCAACCACGGCGCCGAGCTGATGCTGGTGCTCAACCCCGTCCAGCGGGTGGAGAACGACCGGAACCGCATCTGCCTGACGTCGCTCCGGGGCGAATGCGTGAGCATCAAGGAGAAGGGGCTCTCGTTCATCTATGACCAGGCCCAGCGGATCAACACCGCCTCCCGCCTCTACATGGCGATGAAGCGCTACAAGGCCGAACATCCGGAGAAGGATTTTCTGCTCCTGCAGCCCGATCCGTCCGACGCGGTGATGTTCCTCTACAACGTCATCAACATGAGCGCGAAACTGGAAGTCCTCAACTACGGCTACAAGTCCACGATTGCCGCGGTCACGGAGCAATTTGACAGTTACCGCGAATGTTTTGCAAAATGTGGGATCAAGGTGACCCTGGACCGCCTGGTATCCAAGAAGCGGAAATGGGATTGATCCCCATGCCGACCCACGCCACACGCACCCACGCCACTCGCCCTTCAGGCTGCCGGTGAGCCGCGAACCAGCTACGCCTCTGCAAGGGGGCCCGGGCTCGTTCCGTCTTGACGCGGCGGCGCTCGCGCTGCTCATCGGGGGCGGTCTGCTCTTCCTGGTCATGGCGCCCTTCCGGACGGAGTCCTACTACATCGACTGGATCTCCGGGTTCATGATCGGCGCGATGGTGGGGGTGAGCGAAGCCTACCTGACGCTCACTCACTTTCGCTCGCGCCTCAGTGACGGGACGGTGACCCTGCGCTGTTCGAAGGGGATCCCCGAGGGGATGCAGAACGTCCTGGCGTTGCTGGGCGTGCTGCTTCTGGGGTACGTCGCGCTGATCGTGCTGTTCGGCCCGGTCTTGTCGTTGAAGAAGACCGAGTTGTTCACGTTCAATACCGTCTGCGGGACATTGTGGATGCTGTGGGTCGTCTACTTCATCGCCGTCATCCGCTGGGCCCTCCGATGGCGGCGCGACCGGGGGCCCGCGGTGCGATTGCGCTTCGTGCGAGCCGCTTGATCGTCAGTACTGCTCAGTAGACAGTAGACAGTAGACAGTAGACAGTAGACAGGAAGGCGGTTCTCCCTGGTTACTGGACACTGACTACTGGCCCCCTTTTCTCTCTCCGTTGACATCCCCATCAGAGCTTGCTAAGGTGGTCGAAATTCCACCGTCTAAAAGGAGCAAGCCATGGGTTCGTTGATTCTGTTGCTGGTGCTGATTGGCGCCGGTCTCTACATCGCCACGCTGGTCCAACAGGGCCGCCCGCCCCAAATTCCGGTCAAAACGATCGCGGCCGGCGTCCTGTTCCTGATCGTGATCGGTCTGGCCACCCAATCGTTTCAGATCGTTCGCGCGGGCGAACGCGGCGTCGTGTTCAACTCCCTGTCCGGCGGCGTCCAGTCCCGGGTGTTGAAGGAAGGGCTGCAATTTAAAATCCCGTTCGTCGAAGACATCATCCCGGTGGATATCAAAGTTCAAAAATCGGAGACGGATGCCCAGGCGGCGTCCAAGGACCTGCAAATCGTCCGGTCCCGCATCGCGCTGAATTATCACGTCGACCCGGAACGGGTGAATACCGTCTACCAGGATATCGGGATCGAATTCAAATCGCGCATTATCGATCCGCAGGTGCAGGAGGCGGTCAAGGCCATCTCGGCGCAGTATACGGCGGAGGAGCTGATCACCAAGCGGCCGCAGGTGCGTGACGACGTCAAAGAGATGCTGTCGCAGCGGCTCCGGGAGTTCAATGTCATCCTGGACGAGTTCAATATTATCGACTTTGCTTTTTCCGATGAATTCAACCGGGCCATCGAGGCGAAGCAGACGGCCGAGCAAAACGCGCTCAAGGCCCGGCGCGACCTGGACCGGATCAAGATCGAGGCCGAGCAGACGGTGACCCGCGCAAAGGCCGAAGCGGACGCCCAGCGGCTCCAGAGCGTGACGATCACCCCGATCCTGCTCCAGTTGCGGGCCATTGAAAAATGGAACGGCGTGCTCCCGCAGGTGACGGGCGGCGCGACGCCGTTCATCGATCTCAAATCGATGGGCAAATAACGCGGATTATGCGCATGGCGATGGGGGTGACGGGGAAGGGGAAGCCCCCCTCCCTGTCTGTCATAACCTGGCTGGTGCTCATGAGCCTGATCGGTTCATTGGCATCAGTGGGGGTGCCGGTGGGGGCTCCGGTCTGGGCCGCGACGGGTTCCAGTGTTGCCAAGCTGCCCCAGCAGTTGAACCAGTCCTCACCCGACGCTTCCGTTGCCCCCGAGCCCCCCGCCGCGACCTTCACCTTCGCCGGGCGCAGCTTCCCGGCCATGCAGGCGCTCTCCAAGCCGATCGATCCGGCCGCGTACGCGATCGGCCCCGGCGACGGCCTGCAAGTCCAGATCTGGGGAGGCGTTGATCTCTTATACGAAATGATCGTCACGGCCGAGGGGAAGATCGTCATCCCCACCATCGGCACGCTGGAGGTCAAAGGGCGGCCGCTCAAGGAGGTGCAGGAGCTGGTCGCCCGGGAGGCGGTTCGCTACTACCGCGGGGCCAACGTCGCCGTGACGCTGGCCGTGCTGCGGTCGTTCGAAGTGTTCGTGCTGGGCGAGGTTCGCCGGCCCGGCATCCACCCGGCGACGCTGGTGACGCGGGTGACCGAACTGCTCGATCGGGCCGGCGGCGTGGCGCCGTCCGGTTCGATCCGGCGGATCGAGTTGCGCCGGGACGATCAGAAGGAAGGCGCGGCCCGCTTGGTCGACGTCTCCCG
>JACQCE010000036.1 GCA_016201765.1 Nitrospirota bacterium | reverse complement strand
TATGCCGAGCCGACGACGCTGCTGCTCTGGCAGCCGAAGGAGCAGCGGTACGCGGCGACGGATGGCTCCATCGGTGTGACGGCTGATGATGCCTGGCTGTTGTGGCTCAAGGGGCGGGAGCAGATAGTGGAGATGTCGGAAGTGGCGGCTGGCCCGGATCGGGCCGCAGCCGACGCGGCTAAAGCCTATGCGGCGAGAACGGGTGCGCTCTTTTGTCTGCCGCTCCATCGTGATGGGCAACTGGTCGGCGTGGTCAACGTGGGGCCGAAGCAGAATCTGCAGCGCTATTCGCAGCCGGAGCGGGAATTTTTGGAAACGTTGCGCGCGGAAGTGTCGATTGCGTTGACCAACTCGCTGCTTTATGATGAGGTCAAGCAGATGTCCGAGGAGTTGCGCCAGTGGGGCGTGCAACTGGAGCAGAAGGTGGAGGAGCGGACGCAGGAGCTGAAGGCCGCTATGCATCAGTTGAAAGAGACGGAATCCCAGCTCATCCAATCCGAGAAGCTCGCCGCGCACGGCTTGCTGGCCGCCGGCGTGCTGCATGAAATCAATAATCCACTCTCGTTCTCCCGCGGCAGCCTGAGTGTGCTGAGGCGCGCATTGACCCGGGTGAAGGAAGCCTCCCAGGGGACGATGGGGCCGTTGCTGGCCGAGGTGGAGCGGGCGGCCGAGATCATCCAGGATGGCCACGAGCGGATCGCTGCGATCGTGCGCGATTTGAAGACGTTTGCCAAACGGGATGTTGAGGGCCTCAAGCTCAGCGACCTGCACCAGGGGCTCGATGCGACATTGAGCCTGCTGCGCCATGAGTTGGGTGACCGTGTCAAAGTCATCAAAGAGTATGGCGACATCGGACTGGTGGAGGCCGATTCGGCCCAGATCAATCAGGTCTTTTTGAATTTGATCCACAACGCCATGCAGGCAATCCAGGGATTCGGGTCAATTACGATCAAGACATGGAAAGATGGTGAGCGGGTTTTTGTATCGATCAAAGACACCGGCGCTGGGATCGACCCGGAACACCTGCCCCGGATTTTCGAGCCCTTCTTTACGACCAAGCCGGTGGGGCAGGGGACCGGCCTGGGGCTCTCCGTGAGCCATCGGATCATCAGCGAGCACGGCGGGCAGATGACGGTGCAGAGCGTCATCGGGCGGGGGACGGAGTTTGTCATCGAGTTGCCGGTCCGGCAAACGGTGGCGGCGGCGACGGGGTAACGGGGGGCGCTCGCGATGATCGAGGGGCTGAATTACACCGCCTATCCCATTCTGTTCGTCGATGACGAAAAGCTTGCCTGCGAAGTCTTCAAGGCCCAGTTTTCCGACCAGTTCACGATCTACACGGCCACCGGCGGCATGGAGGCGCTGGAAATTGTCGATCATCAGGAGATTGCCGTGGTCATCTCCGACCAGCGGATGCCCGAAATGACCGGCAACGTCCTGTTGGCCCGCGTCCGCGAGGCGAAGCCCGACACGATCCGGATGATCATCACCGCCTACGCCGACATCGAGGCGGCGATCGATGCGATCAACAACGGCGAGGTCTACCGCTACGTCGGCAAACCGTACGATGAAACGGAGCTGCGCAACATCCTCCAGCAGGGGATCGAGCGTTATTTCCTGATCAAGGAGCGGGAGCGGCTGACCGCCGAAAAAATTGAATCAATGCGCAAGATCGCCCGAAGGAATTCTGGAGCGATCTGTATCAGATCGCGATCCGGGAGGTGAACCGGATCAGGGATCTGGTGGCCGAGCTGCTGGCCTTCTCCAAGTTTACCGGCGAAGGGGGGCTGGCCCTGACGGACGTGCGCGTCAACGATCTGGCGCAGGAGATGATCAAGTTCATTGAGCCGGAGGCGCGCAAAAAGACCGTCAAGATCAACACGGAGCTGGGAGCCACGCTGCCGACCGTCCAGTGGGACCCCGACCGGATTAAACAGGTGCTGTTGAATCTCTTATTGAATGCGCTGCAGGCCACCGATCAGGGCGGGACGATCACGGTCAGCAGCGAGTATGTCGAAGAAGGTCCGAAGGACCGGTTTGTGCGGCTGGCGGTGGCCGACACGGGCGTGGGCATCCCGTCGGAACATCTGGAAAAGCTCTTTTCCCCATTTTTTACAACCAAAGGGCGGGAAGGCAGCGGCCTTGGGCTGATGACCTGCCACCACATCATCGATCAGCACCGGGGCTCAATCGACGTCCAGTCGCAACTGGGCGTGGGCACCACCTTCCAGCTCAACCTTCCCCTCGACCCCCGCGCCTACGACCGCCGCAAGGCGGAGCGCAAGCGCCTCAAGCCCGAAGAGCTGGTGTTGTAGGAGTCTCTATTTCCCCGTCAAGTGGCTTGCCTGTGGCCGAGTCGCGCTGTACAATAGGAACGCCATGCCGAAGAAACCGCCCTCGCTGGAACCCAAAGTGATCGAATGGGATGGCCATCACCTGCCCCGGCAATTGCAGGAGCTGCCTCCCGGTCGCTACGCGGTTGAACTGATCGATCCCCCCCCGTTGACGCCCCAAGAGGAAGAAGGCATTCTGGCCGCTCTCCGTCAGTTGGACGCAGGCCAGGGGGTCCCCTTGGTTGACGTCGTCAGAGAGATTCGCCACACCCCATACGGCGAATGACGATTCTCGTTGCTCCGGCGGCGCGGGAGGATCTGGCGCAGGCCTATCGCTACATTGCTCGTGAAAATGTGGCCGCCGCGGACCGTGTATTCGGACGAATCATTGAGGTCATCGGTTTGCTGGCGTCGGGCCGCATCGAGGGGCGGCCCGTTTCTCTGCGGGATGGCCGTTCAGTGATGACCTGGCCGGTTCCGCCCTATCGGATTTATTATCGCAAGCGCACCGATGCGTTTGAGATTATTCGCGTCTACCACCAGGCGCGACGTCCCATTGAGCGGTAAAGGAACCCCGCAAGGCGGAGCGCAAGCGGCTGAAGCCGGAAGAACTCGTCCTGTAAGCGCCGGAAAAGGGGACAGGCCACTTTTTCAAGGGCTCGTCGCCCCCGGCCACAACGATCGGGCCAATGCCGCGACTACCCCCACGGGCCTCCTTCTTTATCAACAACCTGAGGAAAAAGTAGCCTGTCCCCTTTTCCGTGGTGCCTTCTCTTGCAGACCTCTCCGGGCATTCGCTATAATGACCCCGCTTTTTTCGAGTTGAATGAGTCGGCCGGAATAGATGCCCCCGCCTTAAAGGCGTGGGCATCTACCCAGCGAGCAACGCGAGCGTGAGGGGGAGGCTCCCAAGGCGGGGACAGATTTCAAATCTGTCCCCAGCCTGGAGGGGGCGACGCGAGCCACTACAATCAACGGGAGGAGAGGCGTGGGCGCAGGGTTCAAGCGGGTCGACGGCCGGCGGGCGCAGGAGTTGCGGCCCGTGCGGGTCACGCGCCGGTTCATCCGCCACGCCGAAGGCTCCGTCCTGATCGAGATGGGCGAGACCAAGGTGATCTGCACGGCGTCGGTGCAGGAGGGGGTGCCGCCCTTTCTGCGCAACCAGGGCCGGGGGTGGGTGACCGGCGAATATGCCATGCTGCCCCGCGCCACGACGGAGCGCACCGCGCGCGAAGCGACCCGCGGCCGCATCGGCGGGCGGACGCACGAGATTCAGCGGCTCATCGGCCGGTCGCTGAGGGCCGTGGTCGATTTTGCCGCCATGGGCGAGCGAACCATCACGCTCGACTGCGACGTGATCCAGGCCGACGGCGGCACACGCACCGCGGCGATCACCGGCGCGTTTCTCGCCCTGGTCGACGCCTGCGAACACGGCCGCGGCAAGGGCTGGTGGGAGGCGCTGCCGGTGCGGGACTACGTGGCGGCCGTCAGCGTCGGACGGGTCGGCGGGCGGACGTTGCTCGATCTGGCCTATGCGGAGGATTCGACGGCCGATGTGGACATGAATATCGTGATGACGGGCGGCGGCCGGTTTATCGAGGTGCAGGGCACGGCGGAGAAGACGCCCTTTGCGGATCAGGAACTGCTGGAGATGCTCAAGCTGGCGAAGCAGGGGGTGGGGCAGTTGATTGCGATGCAACGGAAACAGGTCGGCAAGGTGATGGAACATGGAACTCGTTCTGGCCACGCGTAACCCGGACAAGCTTCGGGAAATCCGCCTGGGGCTGGCGGGGCTGCCGCTGACCCTGCGCAGCGCGAGCGAGATTCCCGGCGTGCCGGACGTCGAGGAGGATGGCGCGAGCTACCTCGAGAATGCCACCAAGAAGGCGCTGGCCCTGGCCCGCGCGACGGGCCAATGGGCCCTGGGCGATGACACCGGCCTGGAGGTGGAAAGTCTCGGCGGGCAGCCGGGCCTCTATTCCGCCCGTTACGCCGGCGTGAGCGTCAGTTACGCCGATAATAGGCGGCTGGTGCTGCAGCGACTGGCCGGACGGCCCAAGGCCGAACGGGCGGCGCGGTTTGTCTGTGTCATGGTGGTGGCCAGGCCGGACGGCGGGATCTACAGCGCCGAAGGCGTGGCCGACGGGTATATCACCGAGCAGGAAACCGGCGCGCAGGGTTTCGGTTACGATGCGATTTTTTGGGTGCCGACAGCGGGCAGGACCTACGCCGAACTGACGCTTGAACAGAAGCAGGCGATCAGCCATCGGGGCCATGCGCTGAGGCAGATTCGGAACTATTTGGAACGGGCGCTGAAAACGAAGACGGCGGCGGTCGCCGGCCAGGGGAGAACGTGGTGGTAGCCAATCGCGGCAACGCCGAAATTGGCTACCACCACTCCGAGCGAAGCGAGGAGTGAGGATGTTGCTTTACACATGGATTCCGGGGTGTAGCGCAGCCCGGTAGCGCACCTGCTTTGGGAGCAGGGAGTCCCCAGTTCAAATCTGGGCACCCCGACCACTTTTCTGTTGAAGCAGAAAAGTGGTCGATCCCGAAACCGCCATGGGCGGTGAGGGACGTTTGATTCTTCTGTTTCGTATAATATGGGTTCGATCGTGAACTGGTGTGTGTACATTGTAGAGTGCAAGGATCGCTCATTGTATACAGGGATTACGAACGATCTTAGGCATCGTGTTGTTGAGCACAATCGGGCAAAGGGAGCCCGTTATACCCGGTACAGACGGCCGGTGAGGTTGGTGTACTGGGAAGAGGCTGAAAATCGATCCGTTGCTGCGCAACGGGAAGCGCAGGTTAAAAGTTGGTCGCGCCGGAAGAAGCTGGCTTTTATTGAATGCATTAACAGGATGCGCCGTATTGAGAAAGCAACATCATGACCCCTCGCAAAAAACGCTCGGGGTAAAGCAACATCATAGTCCCTCACGCACAGCGTTCGGGACGAGCGCCCGTAGCTCAGGGGATAGAGCAGAAGCCTTCTAAGCTTCTGGCCGGAGGTTCGAGTCCTCCCGGGCGCACCACCTGCCGGCAGGCAGGGACAAGCGACGGGAGTCATCGAACAGGGAATAGGCAACTTCATGGTGAGTGTAGCTCAATGGCAGAGCACTGGACTGTGGCTCCAGTGGTTGGGGGTTCAATTCCCCTCACTCACCCTTTTTTTCGCTTTTTCTGCATAGCAGAAAAAGCGCCCCGAACCGCTTCAGCGGTGAGGGGCTGTTGATGTTGTAGTAACGTATACCGAGGCGGGCTTAGAGGGGCCGCTGATTCTGATTTGAGGGGACGATGACCGAACCAGCGAACACACCACCTGCAGCGACCGAGCCGACGGCTCCGGGCGCCACGCCGTCGACGGCGGCCGCCTCATCGACGGTTGCACCGCCGCCCGTCCAGCCCGCTGCAGTCGGCCCGACCGCTTCTGCTCGCGCGGATGGCGCCAAGCCCCAACGCCGCGGCCTGATCGGGTGGTTCACCTTTTACGCCGAGGATCTGCTGGCGCCGATCATCAAGCAGCGACAAACCTGCGAGCGGTGCAAGCGGAGAATGTGGAGGGGATATCTCCTGTCAGCGCCGGCGAGCGGGGTGAAGGGGGTGTCCGACATCCAGATCGTCTGCTGGCGGTGCAAGCTGTCGGCGGCCCAGCAAGAAATGGCACGGCTAAGGACGACGGGGAGAAGATAAAGAGCAACATCATGACCCCTCGCGCATAGCGCTCGGGGTGAAGCAACATCATAGCCCCTCACGCGAAGCGTTCGGGGTAAAGCGCCTGTAGCTCATTTGGACAGAGTACCTGGCTTCGAACCAGGGGGTAGGGGGTTCGAATCCCTCCAGGCGC
>JACQCE010000035.1 GCA_016201765.1 Nitrospirota bacterium | reverse complement strand
GCCTGTATTATACGCCCCACCACCGGGGCGTTCAACGACGGGAGAAGAACCAGAAGAGGAGCGACAGCACAATACTGACGATCAGGCTGGTGGCCAGCGGGAAGTAAAATGAGAAATTCTTTCGTTCAATCAGAATATCACCCGGCAGCCGCCCGAGCCACGGCAATTTACCCGAGACCAGAAATAAAACGCCGAACACAACCAGAATGATCCCGAAGATAGCAAAGAGCCGGCCTAATTCCTGCGGCATGTCAAAGTAGCCTGTCCCCTTTTCCTGCAGTTTGGTATTTGTCTAACCAACTCCCACTTCCTGGCTCGGACCGGCAGCGGTGAGGAGCGCCGTCTGGAGGGCCGCCACTTCCATGGTGATGATCGCCGTGGCGGCCTGGAGGCGAGGCGGGCGAGGACCGTAACCACAGCCCGCCGTGCCGACGAACCGCTGCCGGTCCGAGCCCTTACCCCAGTACCAACATACGATCTATTGCCCGCTTCGCCCTGACCCTGATCTCCTCCGGCACGGTGACGACATATTGCATATCCTCCAGCGACCAGAGGAGTTTTTCGAGCGTGTTGACCTTCATGTGGGCGCAGTCGCACCACTGGCAGGCGGCATAGACTTTCTTGGTGGGATTTTCCTTCTCGATCCGGTGCAGGATGCCCGTTTCGGTCGCAATGATCACTTCCGATGCCGACGACGCCTTCACCGCCCGGCTGATGCCGCTGGTGCTGGCCACCTGATCGGCTAGCGACGTGACCTCCGAGGTGCATTCCGGATGGGCGAAGACCTCGGCTTTCGGATGGGCCGCCTTTGCTTGCAACAGGTCGGCCGCCATGATCCGGAACCGGACGGCATTGGACGACGTGCAGCAAATGTCGCTCTCGGCCTTGATCGCCGCGGTGGAGTTCACATAACAGACGACCACGGCGCCGGGATGCTGCGCCTTGAACGCATGCAACTGCTCGACCGTGATCATGTCGGACATGGAACAGCCGGCTTCGAGATCTGGAATCAGGACCGTCTTATCCGGGCAGATGATCGCCGCCGTCTCGGCCATGAAGTGGACGCCGCAAAACACAATCACCTCAGCGCCGGTTTTGGCCGCCTGCTGGGACAATTCCAGTGAGTCGCCGACGAAATCGGCCAGGTCCTGAATCTCGCTGACCTGGTAATTGTGCGAAAGAATGACCGCCTTCCGCTCCGCCTTGAGCTTCAGGATCTTCTCGGTCAGCTCTTGTTCAGTTGAAACCATCATTATTTTCTCGTCACTCGTCACTCGTCACTTTTCACTATCCACTTTCCACTATCCACTGCCCTTTATCAGCTCTTCCGCAATCTGAATCGCATTCAGCGCGGCGCCCTTGCGCAGATTGTCCGAGACGATCCACAGATTCAGGCCATGCTCGACCGAATGGTCCTCCCGGATGCGGCCGACGTAAACGGCATCCTGACCGGCGGCGTCCAGCGGCAGGGGGTAGACCGCCCGCTTGGGATCGTCCATCACGGTCACGCCCGACGCCTCCGAGAGAATGGCGCGTGCCTCATTGGCGCTTAATGGCCGCTCTGTTTCGATGTTGACCGATTCGGAATGGCCGCGGAAGACCGGCACGCGGACGGTCGTGGCAGTGACGCGGATCGATTGATCATCAAGGATCTTCCTCGTCTCGTTTACCATCTTCAGCTCTTCCTTGCTGTAGCCGTCATCGGTGAAGTCGTCGATGTGCGGCAGGCAGTTGAACGCGATCTGGTGGGGATAGACCTTCTGCTCCACCTCCTGAAAACCGAGGATCGCCCGCGACTGCGCGAGAAGTTCATCCATCGCTTCCTTGCCGGTGCCGGAAACCGATTGGAAGGTCGTCACGACGATCCGGAGAATGCGCGCGGCGTCATGCAGCGGCTTGAGCGCCACGACCATCTGGATCGTCGAGCAATTGGGATTGGCGATCAGCCCCTGGTGGTGCTCCAGTGCATCGGGATTCACCTCAGGCACCACGAGTGGCACGTTGGGCTCCATCCGGAAGGCGCTGCTGTTGTCGATGACGATCGCCCCCTGCCTGATGGCCACGGGCGCAAACCGCCGGCTCACGTCGGCGCCGGCGGAGAAGAGGGCAAAATCGAGTCCGGCCAATGACGCATCGGTCAGGACATCGACCTCGTACTCCTTCCCATGAAAGCTGATCCCCTCACCCTTCGACCGCTCGGACGCCAGCAGCCGCAGTTCCTCAATCGGGAACTTCCGTTCCTCCAGAATCTCGACCATCTCGCGGCCGACCGCGCCGGTCGCGCCAATGACGGCAACACGATAGCCGTCTTTCCGTTTACGCAACATGAACGGCTCCCGCCTTTTCAACCTGTGCCACCACGAGTCTCCCCATTTCGACTGTTCCCACCGGCTTCGTCCCCGGCCCGGCAATGTCGGCGGTCCGATAGCCGGCCCTGAGCACCGCCATCACCGCCTGCTCGACGGCAGCGGCCGCCGCTTCGTGGCCGAGCGTATAACGCAGGAGCATGGCGGCCGAGAGGATCGTCGCCAGCGGATTGGCCTTGTTCTGGCCGGCGATGTCGGGCGCGCTGCCGTGGATCGGCTCGTAGAGGCCTTTGCGCCCCCCGCCTTTCTGGCCGAGTGTCGCATCGCCCAGGCTGGCCGACGGCAGCAGACCGATCGATCCGACGATCTGCGCGGCCTCGTCGCTTAAAATATCCCCGAACATGTTGGTCGTCACGATGACGTCGAATTGCCGGGGGTCCTTGATCAGTTGCATGGCGCAGTTGTCGACATACATGTGGCGCAATTCAATATCCTGAAAGTCCTTGTGCACGCCGATGACGATCCGCCGCCACAATTCGGACGACTCGAGCACGTTGGCCTTGTCGATCGACGTGACCCGCTTGCGCCGCTTCCTGGCGATTTCAAACGCCACCCGCGCGATCCGCTCGATTTCATGTGTCGTGTAGACCTCGGTGTTGATGCCCCGTTCCTGCCCCGGCTGTCCATCAAGCTTTTCGATCCCCTTGGGCCGGCCGAAATAGATCCCGCCTGTCAGCTCGCGCACAACCATGATGTCGGTCCCCTCGACCAGCTCCCGGCGCAACGGGGAGGCATCGACCAGTTCGGCATGGAGCACGGCGGGGCGAAGGTTGGCATAGAGCCCCAGCGCTTCCCGCAAGCCGAGCAGCGCCCTCTCGGGCCGAATCGAATAATCCAACCCCTCCCATTTCGGCCCGCCGACCGCGCCCAGAAGCACGGCGTCGCTCTCCTTCGCCACGGCCAGCGTCTCCGGGGGCAACGGCCGGCCGGTGGCGTCGATGGCCTCGCCCCCGACGGGCGCCTCTGTGAACTTGAAGGTCAGGCCGAATCGCCGGCCGACGGCATGAAGAACGTTCACGGTCGGCGGCATGATTTCCCGGCCGATGCCGTCGCCGGGCAGGACAGCAATGGTAGTCATTTGATCCTCACGGTTGGAGATCAGGGATGGCTTTTATCGCCGCTCGGCAGGACGCCGATTCTGCCCCGCTGCTGCCAGTAGGCCAGTTTGTTCAGGGCGTTCAGGTAGGCCTTGGCCGAAGCGATGATGATGTCGGTGTCGGCGCCCTGGCCGATCGCGGTGCGGCCGTCTTCCTCCACGCGCACGGTCACTTCCCCCTGCGCATCGGTGCCGCCCGTGATGGCTTTCACGATGTAAGCGTGCAACCGGCTCTTGGTCGCGATCATCGCCGCAATCGTCCGATAGGCCGCGTCGACCGGCCCGTCGCCGTGGCCGGTCTGCCGGCTCCGCTGTCCGTCGATCTCCAGCTCCACGGTGGCCGTCGGCCGCTCGCCGGTGCCGCTCGCCACCTGCATGGCCACCAGCTTGTAGCGTTCGGGAATCCGGAAGATCTCCTCGGCGACGATGGCGTCCAGATCCTCCTCGAACAGCTCTTTTTTCTGGTCGGCCAGATGCTTGAACCGCTCGAAGGCCTTGTTCATCTCGTCATCGGACAACTTGTAGCCCATCGATTCCAGTTGGGTGCGGAAGGCATGGCGGCCCGAATGCTTGCCTAGGACCAGCTTGCTCTTGACTATTCCGACCGATTCGGGGCGCATGATCTCGTAGGTCGTCTTGTCTTTGAGCAGACCGTCCTGGTGAATGCCCGACTCGTGCGCAAAGGCGTTGTCGCCCACGATCGCCTTGTTCGGCTGGACGACAATGCCCGTGATGGCGCTGACCAGACGGCTGGCCCGGGCGATCTCCTCCGTGACGATCTTGGTGTCGGCCCGGTAATAATCCCGCCGAGTGCGCAGGCCCATGACGATTTCCTCTAATGAGGCGTTGCCGGCCCGCTCGCCGATGCCGTTGATGGTGCACTCCACCTGCCCGGCCCCCGCCAGGACGGCCGACAGAGAATTGGCCACCGCCAGACCGAGATCGTTGTGGCAATGGACGGAAATAACCGCCCGGTCGATGTTCGGCACGTGCCGGCGGATCCCCTCAATCAACACGCCGAATTCCTGCGGCGTCGTATAGCCGACGGTATCGGGAATGTTGACGGTCGTGGCGCCCGCGGCGATCACGGCCTCCAGCACTTCATACAGATACGACGCTTCGGAGCGGGTGGCGTCCATGGGGGAAAATTCCACGTCATTCAGGTAGCCTTTGGCCCGCTGCACCATCTCAACCGCGCGCGCCAGCGCCTCGGCCCGCGTCATCCGGAACTGGTGTTTCAGATGAATGTCCGACGTGGACAGAAACGTGTGGATTCGCACGTTGGCCCCGCCGCGCAGCGCCTCCCAGGCGCGGTCGACGTCTTCCGGCTTGGCGCGGGCCAGGCTGCAGATCGTCGGCCCCTGCACTTCATTGGCAATGCGCTTGATCGCCTCAAAATCGCCGGGCGAACTATAGGCGAATCCCGCCTCGATCACATCAACGCCCAAACGGGCCAGTTGCGTGGCGATGGCCAGCTTCTCATCGGTGTTCATGCTGGCGCCGGGGCATTGCTCGCCGTCGCGCAGCGTCGTGTCGAAAATCTTGATCATCCGTGTCATGGCGTCACCTATTGGATGTGGGGGCCCGTGCGGAGAGAGCAGAGAAAGGTCCTCCGATGCCCCCACACCCCAAGCCACCGATTAGATCCCATCGGCCACAAATTACCCATCATCTTCACTGGCCCGTCCTCAATAATTCCCCCAAAGCTGCGCTATGGGGTTGGCGATGCCCCACGCCACGATCCTCTTCCTCACGCTCGCGTTGCGAGCTGGGTACTGAGACCCAGAACTTGCCCGGAGGCATCTATTCTTTTCTGTTCTTTTCCCTCTCGTCGTTGACAAAAAAGCCCTCGTCCTGTCGGCAGAGGGCCCCTTGAATCGTCCTGATGGACCGATCACCGGGCCCGGTGTTCCCCGCTTTCCGATAGCGGCGTCCGGCGGATTTTCCTGGTCAGCAGGCGTAGCGGCGACTCCACCAGGCCGGAGAGCGCATAGAGGGCGAACACGGCAAACAGCATCACCTGCGGCGCCAGGGCAAACATGATCAATGTTAACACCGATCCCACCAGCAATTCAAACGGCCGCCGCTGGGGCAGGTGCAGCGACTTGAAGGCCCGGTAGCGGACCCGGCTGACCATCAAAAACGCGAGCAGGTAGATCATCAGCAGGATGACGATGGGGCGCAGCTCCTTGCCCAAACGGAGAATGTGATCGTCCAGAAGCACCGTCGCGGCAATCAGGCCGGCTGCCGCGGGAATCGGCAGGCCCGTGAAGTGACGGCCGTCCCCGCCGGCCGCCATCACGTTGTAGCGCGCCAACCGCAACGCGCCGCAGGCGACGAACAGGAAGGCGGCCACCCAGCCGAATCGGCCATAGCCGTTGAGCGCCCAGGCGTAAATCAACAGCCCCGGCGCAATACCGAACGAGACCAGATCGGCCAGCGAATCATACTCCAGACCGAACCGGCTCGACGTCCTGGTCAACCGGGCGATCTGGCCGTCCAGGATGTCGAACAGGACGGCGAAGAAGACCGCCACGGCCGCATGGATATAGTTGGCCGACATGACCGACACGATCCCATAGAACCCGCTGAAGAGGTTGCCCGTGGTCAGCAGATTCGGCAGCAGATAGACGCCGCGTCTTCGCTGTGTGGTGTCGCTCATGCCGCCACTCCGATCACGCTCTCGCCGGCCCGCACGCGGTCGCCGACCTTGACGCTCAGATTCACCGAGGGCGGCAGATAGAGATCCACCTTTGATCCGAGCCGGATCAGGCCGAACCGTTCGCCGCGATCCAGATGGTCGCCCGTGCCGACCCACGTTTCGATCCGGCGGGCCAGAAATCCGGCGATCTGAACCACGATCAGCTTCATGCCGTGATCCGATTCAATCACCATCGCCTGGTGTTCATTTTCCAACGACGCCTTTGGATGATAGGCCATCAAATACCGCCCTGGGAAATAGTGTATCCCGCCGATCTTCCCTGCGCAAGGCATCCGGTTCACGTGCACGTCCACCGGACTCATGAAAATCCCGACCCGGGTCATCTCCGTCTGGAGAAACCGTTCCTCCCGGCAGGCATCGATCTCCACCACCTTGCCGTCGGCGGGCGACACCAGGAATTGCTCGCCCGGCGGCGGCATTCGATGCGGATTTCTGAAAAACCACAGCAGGAAGAGGACCCCGACGCCGGCCACGGCGGTCACCAACAACCAGCCGACGGCCCATCCGACGGTTCCCACCGCCGCCAGCGCGCCGATCATCGGCCAGCCGGCCCTCACGATGGGCCAATCCGAGCCGACCGGGCTGACCCGCGTGGGCGATTCAGTTTTTGCTGCGGTCAACCAGCTTCCCTTTGGCCAGCCACGGCATCATGTCGCGCAGTTTCTTGCCGACCTCTTCGATCGGATGCGACTCCCCTTGGTTGGCCAGCGCGTTGAAGACGGGGCGATTGGCCCGGTTTTCCAGAATCCATTCCTTGGCAAACTGGCCGCTCTGGATCTCCGACAGGATCTTCTTCATCTCCGCCCGAACCTCCGGCGTCACGATGCGCGGCCCGCGGGTCAAGTCGCCGTACTTGGCGGTGGTGCTGATCGAGTAGCGCATGTTGGAGATGCCGCCCTCATAGATCAGGTCGACGATCAGCTTGACTTCGTGGAGACATTCGAAATAGGCCATCTCGGGCGAATAACCGGCCTCGACCAGCGTCTCGAACCCCGCCTGGATCAGCGCCGTCAACCCGCCGCAGAGCACCACCTGTTCGCCGAACAGATCGGTCTCCGTCTCCTCCCGAAACGTCGTCTCGATCACGCCCGCCCGGGCGCCGCCGATGGCAGAGGCGTAGGCCAGGCCGATCGCACGGGTATTCTTGGACGGATCCTGATGGATCGCCAGCAACGCCGGCACGCCGCTCCCCTTTTGGTATTCCGACCGGACGAGATGGCCGGGCCCCTTGGGCGCCACCATGAAGACATTCAGGTCCGGCCTGGGGCGGATTTGTCCAAAATGGATGTTGAAACCGTGGGCAAACGCGAGGTAGCGGCCTTCGCGCAGTTGCGTGGCCAGTTCCTGCTCGTAGAGCATCGGCTGCTCCGGATCGGGCGCCAGCAGCATCACGATATCGGCCTGCTTCGCAGCGTCGGCCACCGGCATCACTTTGAAACCGGCCTTCTCGGCCTTCTGCCAGGATGATCCGGGCCGCGCGCCGATCACCACCGTGACGCCGCTGTCCTTCAGGTTGCTCGCATGCGCGTGGCCCTGGCTGCCGTAACCGATGACGGCCACCGTTTTGCCCGTCAACAGCGCCTTGTCCGCATCCTTGTCATAAAAAATCTTCATCGCCTATCTCTCCGATTTGGCTCCGCTTCAGGTCGCCTGCTCGATTTTGCGCTTTTCCTGCTGGACGCCGGCCCGGAATTCCTCCCGGCCGATGGCGATGCGCCCCGTCCGCACCAATTCTTTCAGCCCGAGCGGGCGCAGCAGGTTGATCATCGCCTCCACCTTCTCCGTATCGCCCGTCACCTCGATCGTGTACGTCGTCGGCGACGAATCGATCACCCTCGCGCGGAAAATATCGCTGATCCGCAACGCTTCGGCCCGGTCTTCCGCCCGGGTGTGCACCTTGACCAGGGCCGTTTCCCGGTCGACGTGCCGGTGCTCGGTCAGATCGACCACCTTGATCACATCGATCACCTTGTTGAGCTGTTTGGTGATCTGCTCGATGATCCGGTCGTCGCCGTGCGTGACGATCGTCATCATGGAGACGGACGGATCGACCGTCGGCGCCACCGACAGGCTGTCGATGTTGAACCCGCGGCCGCTGAAGAGGCCGGCCACGCGGGAGAGCACGCCGAATTTATTTTCCACCATCAGCGAGATAATGTGTTCCATCGTTTTAGCAGGCCGTTGAAAAAGTCCATCTGCTGCGTTCTTGGCCCCTCGGAGTCCTCATCCGACCACCGCTCTGCGAGATGGTCGGACTCCGGGCTCCTCGGAGCCTGCGGGCCTTCGGGTACCCGCGTGAGCGGGTGTTGGAGCTTTTTGAACGGCCTGCACCTCCAGTCTATTCTGCCTGTGAATCAGGGAGCCGGGACGCGCCGTCAGGCGGGCAGGGCCGATTCCTTGTCCGATTCTCGCGACGGCTGGGGCTGTTCCGGGCTGGGATCGCCCAGAATCATTTCGTTGATTGCGGCGCCGGCCGGCACCATGGGATAGCAGTTCTCGTACGGATCGACGATCATGTCGACGATGACCGGCTGACGGTCCTCAAACGCCTCCCGCAGCACCGGCTCCACCTCGTCGGGTCGCGACGCCCGCAACCCCTTCAGCCCGTAGGCTTCCGCCAATTTCACGAAATCGGGCGAATGATCCAAACGGCTCGCGGAATAACGCCCGCCGTAGAAGCTCTGCTGCCACTGGCGCACCATCCCGTGGTGCCGATTATTGAGAATGACCACCTTGACCGGCAGCTTGTAGGCCGCCGCCGTCGACAATTCCTGTAAATTCATCTGAAAACTGCCGTCGCCGACGATGGCCACCACGAGCTGATCGGGGAACGCCTTTTGCGCGCCGATGGCGGCGGGAAAGCCGTAGCCCATCGTCCCCAGTCCGCCGGAGTTGAGGAACGTCCGGGGTTGAAGAAATTTGTAGAACTGCGCCGTCCACATCTGGTGCTGCCCCACATCGGTGGCCACGATCGCCTTGCCGAGGGTCAGCTCGCTCACTTTTTCGATCACCTGCTGCGGCTTGATCATCTTGTCGGACGACTTGTACGCCAGCGGATGCTCCCGCTTCCACTCGTCGATCTGGTCCAGCCAGGGTTTGCGGGCGTCCTTCAAATCGCCGTTGCCGCGCCCGCGCAACAGTTCATTCAAGTCCTTGAGGACGTGCTTGACGTCGCCCACGATCGGGATGTCCACATGAATGTTCTTGCGGATCGACGTCGGGTCGATATCGACATGGATGATCTTGGCGTTCGGCACAAAGGCGTCGATCTTGCCGGTCACCCGGTCGTCGAACCGTGACCCGACGGCGATCAACAGATCGCAATTGTGGACCGCCATGTTGGTCGCGTAGGCGCCGTGCATCCCCAGCATGCCCAGCGACAGGGGATGCGTGCCGGGAAAGCCGCCCAACCCCATCAGGGTCATCGTCACGGGCACCTGGGTCAGTTCCGCCAGCTCGCGCACCTCGTCGGCCGCATCGGAATTGATCACACCCCCGCCGATGTAGAGAATGGGCTTCTTGGCCTTGAGAATGGCCTCGGCGGCCTGCTTGATCTGCCAGCGGTTGCCTTTGTAGGTCGGATTATAGCCGCGAATGTAGACGCTCTCCGGATAGACGAAGTCCGCCTTCGCCATGCTCACATCCTTGGGCAGATCGACCAGCACCGGCCCCGGCCGCCCCGTGGTGGCAATGTAGAACGCCTCCTTGATGGTGCGGGCCAGATCGGCGACATCCTTGACCAGAAAATTATACTTGGTGCAGGAGCGGCTGATGCCGACGATGTCCGCCTCCTGAAACGCGTCGTTGCCGATCATCGAGGTGGACACCTGCCCCGTGATGACCACGATCGGACAGGAATCCATCCAGGCGTTGACCAGCCCCGTCACCGTGTTGGTCGCGCCGGGGCCGGAGGTCACCAGGGCGACGCCCGCCCGGCCGGTGGCCCTGGCGTAACCTTCCGCCATGTGAATGGCGGCCTGTTCATGCCGGACCAGGATAAATTCCAGTTCTTTCTCGCTGTAGAGCACATCGAAGATTTTCAGGACGACCCCGCCCGGCAGTCCGAACACGGTCTTGACCCCTTCGCGTTTGAGCGATTCAAGGAAAATTTCTGCGCCGGTCAGCATCTCTGCCTCACCATGAGTGACCTACCAGTGATACCACGGGAAATTAACCCACGATAGCACAGTCTCTTGCGGCAAGTCAATTTCAAAACCCCTTAGGTTTCAGCATGTTGGAAAGGCCGGCCTGGTGAAGACAGACCGGCGGGGCTCCACACAACCCCGGGCGGGAATACACACGGAATGAAACGGTCAGCGTTCGATGCGATCGCCGAGCGCGATCGTTTCGGTGCTGCGGGTCAGCAGCGCGGTGGCCGTGTCCGCTTGCACACTCAGAACTTCAAGTTCGCCGACCAGACGGTCCGGTAACTGGACATTGGCAATCGCCGCGTAGGCGGGCGCGCGCTCCCCCCGTCTGAACACGCGGAAACGATCACCCACCACCACCCCGGACACTTCCCCCCGGTCGATGTAGACGATATTAAACTGGCCGTTCAACACGCGCCCTTCCAGCACCTCCAGCACGAGGCCGGAGAGCGAGCCACCCGCGCCTTCCACCACCGGCGTCGTCGGCGCGGCTTCAATCGTCCGGCTCGGCATCACGTTGTCGCCGGGCTCGATTGACGCATACGATTTGATCACCAGTCCGGTGGCCACCTGGCCGGTCTGCTGCACCTCGACCTCTCCCAGCACCTGGATCAGATCGCCCACCACGCGCCGGCTGACCGGATGCACCACCTGCTTGAGCCGGCGATAAATCGTGTACCGCCCCTGGGCTTCCAGGGCCGCCCCCTTGCCGGGCAGCAGATAAATCGTATCATGATCACCCAACAGGATGCGGCTTTCGTGGGTGCCGATCACACGGGCCGAGACAGGGAGGTTCCTGGCAATGAATCCGCTCGACAGCGCCAGAATTTCCTTCGATTGCGTGGGAGGCGGGGGCAGCACTTCAAATGACGGCGGTCCGGGTTCCTTGAGCTCCTCGGCAATCATCGGCGCCTCCTCGGGCGCCGGCGCCGCTTCCTCGGCAGGAGCAGCCGGCGGCGTCTCTTCCGTCACCGCAGCCGTCTCTTCAGGGGCCGTCTCAGCCGGAGGCGCTTCAGCCACCGGCGGGGCCGGTTCGGCCTGCACGGCTTCAGCCGGATGGCCGTTCGGCAGCGCCAGCACATTCCCGGGATAGATCAGATCGGGATTATTCACCGTTGGATTGACGTTCCATAACCTCGGCCAATTAAAGGGATCCGACAAGGCCTCGGATGAAATGGACCAGAGCGTGTCGCCGGGCTTGACAGTATAGGTGAGCGGCCCCGGAGGCGTTTCGGCCTGGGCGACATCGGTCTGGGCAGGAGCCGGGGTCTGGGCTTGGGCCGGCTCAGTTGGAGCGGAGGGTGTCACCGCCGGCGATTCCGCGGCAGGGGCCGTCGTCTCCTGGGCGCCGGTTGCACTCATGCCGGACGCCGGCTCGGCCGGTATCGGCTGAATCTCGATCGCGGGCGGTTGTTCCGCCGATGGCGCCGGCGTGCCCGGTTGCGCCTGTGACGATTCGTCGGCCGTTCCGGCCGTTGATTCAATCGCCGCCGCGCCCGCATCCACGCGCTGCTGGACGGTGTCCCGAACCGATTGCGCGGCGACGGGCAGTGCGACTGCCACCATCAACAGTCCGCAGCCCAACAGTGTCGCAACATTGATCAATTCGATTCGGATCGACCGTCTGCTCATTGTGTGTCTCTCCTCTCGCCGGCGGGCGCGTGAAGCTCCCCCGACAGATCGTCCATCTCTCTGTAAGATAACAGAGAACAGGGAATTGTCAACAGATTCCTCCCGTGCTATGCTGTCACCCCCATGGCCGCCGTCCTCCCCATCGAGTTGCATCATGGTCTCAGGCTGTCGGGCCATCCGCTCTGGATGGATGCCACCCGCCCCCAAGGGCTCTCGTTCGTCTCCCATGCCCACGGCGATCACTTTGCCCGTCATCGGAAAATCATCTGCTCCCCCGCCACGGCCCTCCTGATCAGTCACAAGGTCAGCCGCGCGTCACTGGAGACGCACGCCGATCGGGAATCGTTTGAGCTGCACGACCTCCGGCTCGAACTGCGTCCCGCCGGTCATATGCTCGGGTCATCCCAGCTGGTCATCGATCATCTGGGGGATCATCAAGGCCGCCGGATCGTTTACACGGGGGACTTCAAGCTGCGGGCGAGCCGGACCGCCGAGCCGGCCGACATCATCCCATGCGACGTGTTGATCATGGAGTGCACGTTCGGCAAACCGCATTACCGCTTCCCCGATCTGGAGGCGCTCACCAGCCGGTTGGTGCAGTTTATCGATCAGACCACCGAGGACCGGGCCGTCCCCGTGCTCTTTGCCTATCAGATGGGCAAGGGCCCGGAGATCGCCAAGCTGCTGGACGATCTCGGCTATACCGTCGCGCTGGCTTCGCAGGTGCACACCGTGGTGGAACGATACCGGGAGCTGGGCGTCGCCTTCCGCCGGTGCGAGGTCATGAACGGGGACAATCACTACGGCAAGGTCCTGCTTCTGCCGCCCTATTTGAGCCGCAGCCCGGTGCTGAAGCGGCTCACCCGCCGCAGGACGGCCATGTTGTCCGGCTGGGGGATGGATGCCGACGCGCGCTATCGGTACGGGGCGGACGAGGTCATCCCCTTTTCCGACCACGCCGACTTTGATGAACTGGTCAGCTACGTCCGCCAGGCCAATCCATCACAAATCTACACGCTGCACGGCCCGCCCGATTTTGCCGCTCATCTGAGATCGCTGGGCTACAAGGCGCAACACCTGGAACCGAGGTCTCAGTTGCACTTGTGGGATGATTGACGGCAAGGGGCCGGTAGACAGTAGCCAGTAGGCAGGAAACAGGCCCAGCAACACATATCCATCTTTCCTGGCTACCGGCTACTGGACCTTGGACTTATGTGGGGATGTCAAATTCGACCAAGAGTTCCGGAGTTCCGGGGACACCATACTTGAGTTCCGGGGACACCATACTTAATTATTCCGCCTGGGACCTGGATTTTTTGACGGCTGAGAACTCTGCCCAGATCACGCCCGAATCGTTCCGTGAACTCATGCAACTACGTCCGTTCAATCCTTGGAGTAATTGAGTATGGTGTCCCCGGAATTATGTTGTTAGGCATCTGCTTTATGGTGAGTAAGAATGAACAGCGCCAGCTCAGCGATACTACGTGAGGTATGGGCAGGAGGGTACTCCGATAGCGATAACGAGACGTTATCGACAGTACTGGAACTACTGTCGAGACGAGGCAACAATACAGAGTGATGCCAGCAGAAGAAATCCTTCAATTCCCTATTAGTGGCTACCCAGAACCGTGGTTTATATGCGCCGGGACCATTTGTTCGCCAGGCTTGAAGCTGCCCTTGGCGAATGCTGATGGAGTTTTTCTCTAAGACCTTAGCCTCTATTCCGGTGTATGTTTGCTGACCACAGAAGGCAAACCACAGATCCGGAACATTTGGATCAAGTAAACGAGCACCTTCCGTTCCGGCGTGATGTTTAGCTGCACCGCCATCCACACAGATGAATAGGTCTCGCTCCATATCTACAAATGGGGCCAGATAGTGAAACAGCTGCGTTACAAAACGGTTTTCTTGTTTCATATGCCTAACGCCTGAATCAAGCCGCGCCACGAAGTGGCGTCTAATTTCAGGGACACTATACTTAATTCAGTGTCTTTCGCTTAGGTCCTGGTTTTCGACGATGAAGAATGCGATCCAATGCTTGTTCAAGCTTGGCCACAAACCCTTCACCTCCAAGGGGACGACCCGTCCGCTCATGGCGGCGAAGCTCTTCCACCTGATGCTGTGGAGCCGCCTGTGAAAGAAACTCCCGCCAATTGCCAACGAGGCCCAGCAGAGGCGAGACGTTCACAAGTGCGTCATCCCGCCCCTCATAATGCGCCACGGCACTACTCCATTTGTATGCCTCGGGTCTGTCCACCAGTTTCGCTCTCACCGGATTGAGCTCCACATATCGCGCAGCCGCTAACAGATAGCTCTCATCCATTGGAAACGAGGCAAATCGCCCCTGCCACAGATGTCCCCGCCATCCCTCACGAAAATTGATCTCCCGCGTATACCGCCGATGCGCCTCCCCAATCGCACGTCGCAAACCCTCTTCAGATTGTGGGACCGCAATCAAATGCATGTGGTTCGGCATCAGACAGTAGGCCCAGACTTCGACCTTCATGCGAGAGCACCATTCGGCCATATGTTCGCTGCCGACGATTGCCGCGTTGTGTGATGTGGTGGGGAAAACCTGGAGCAACCACCCGTGCCATTCTCGCCATGCTGCGAGGGTATCCCGATCGCTACGGGGAGTCAAGAATTAAGTATGGTGTCCCCTTAATTGATGATTAAAAACGAGGGGCCGGTAGACAGTAGCCAGTAGGCAGGAAGGAAAGACAACAGCATCTGCTCATCTGTCCTGGCTACCGCCTACTGCCTACTGGACCCTTTTTTCAGGCCGGAATCAAACACACCGCGATATGTCTCTCCCTCGGCCCGTCAAATTCAACCAGAAACACCGACTGCCATGTCCCCAAGTGCAACACGCCGTCTCTGATCTGCAGTGTCTGGGACGAACCGAGCAGCGCTGCTTTGATGTGGGCGTGGCCGTTGCCATCGGGATGCGCATAGGACGGATCAACGGGGACCAGCCGGGTCATCGTCGCCAAAAAATCCTCGCACAATCCCGGCTCCGCTTCATTGACGATCAGCGCGGCCGTCGTGTGCAGCACCGACAGATGGCAGAGACCGGTTCGAATCCCGGCCGACTGTATCTCCCGGTTGATCTCGGCGGTCAGATCGATCAACTCATCGCTCCGCCGGGTCTTCACGGCGATCTGCCGCAGCACGGGGTCAGCCCCCATCGGCCAGCTCCACGTAGACCGCGCAGCCCCCATCGGCCAGCTCCACGTAGACCGCGCCGTCTTTGACCGTAACGGGATAGGTCTTTACACTGAACGATTGCCGGTTCGTCGACTGCCCCGTCTTCAAATCGAATTGCCAGCCGTGACGCGGACAGGTGATCAACGTGCCTTTCAAGGGGCCGCTGGCGACCGGCCCGCCCTCATGGGGGCAGCGGTTCCGAATCGCATAGAACCGGCCGTCGATATTGAAGACGGCCAGTCCGATCCCGGCCAGGGAGAGCAGTTTGGTCGCGCCGGACTGGAACTCGGAGAGGGCGGAGACTTTAATCTGGCGGGGCACGACTGAATTCGTCTACTTTCTACTTTCTATTCTCAATTCTCCCATGTTCTATCAAAGCGGAGAATGGAAAATAGAACATGGAGGGAATTTTTCTGGGGGAAAATCCTGGCAAATCCCCCCTTCGGCACCCTCCGCTGTTTTCTTCAATAATGAAGGATTTGACCATGCACCCGCACCAAAGGTGCGGAATATAAGATGGACGCCGACAGGCTTCCTCTCATGGCAAATCCCCCCTTCGGCACCCTCCACTACATCTTTATTATAATCAATGGTGCCGAAGGGGGGATTTGAACCCCCACGGACTTGCGCCCACAACGCCCTGAACGTTGCGTGTCTGCCAGTTCCACCACTTCGGCATCTATTCTTTCAAAAACACCGCGCGTATCGTATCAGAGGGAATTCTGCGAGTCAATTAACGATGACATCAGGTAGTGGGTCAGTTTCACCGCGACCGGCTCAAAAATAGGGACACGTCCCAATTTCCTCATGCGACGCTCGGCACGCAACGAAATTGGGACGTGTCCCCATTTTTGCCACGGTGGAATCCATCAAACTGCCCCACTACCTGACATCAACATCCCTTGCCAGAATAGAACCTCAGGCCGGGGCCGGTGAGGAAAGCCCTCTCGGAGGCGACCCTCTCAACTGGTTTCAATATCAGGGTCGCCGAGAGCGGAGGAGCGGCGAGAACCGCAATCGCAGCCGACTCCGTGCCGATGAACCGGCTCCGGCCCGAGGTTCGTATTGCCGTAGTGTGTTATGATCGCGTGGCATTATGCTCAAACGCCTCCTGCTTGCCCTCAGCGACTCAACGTGGGCGCGGCGCGCGGTCACCCACTCACCCCTCGGCCGTCGGATGGCCCGCCGGTTCGTCGCCGGCGAAACGCTCGATGAGGCAGTGGCAGCCATCCGCGCACTCAACATCCAACGGCTGGCGGCCACGGTCGACCATTTGGGCGAGCATGTGCACTCACCTGCCGACGCGATCCGCGCGGCGGACGGCGCGCTGGCGATCCTTGATCGGATCGCCGCCGAACGGCTCGACGCCAACCTCTCGATCAAGCTGACCCAACTGGGCCTCGATCTCGATGAATCGCTCTGCCTGGAACAGATGCGGCGGATTCTCACGCGCGCCGGCGAGCGCCGAATCTTCGTCCGAATCGACATGGAATCCAGCCGGTACACCGACCGGACACTGGCGATCTGCCGCACGCTCCACCGGGAATTCGGTCCGGATCGCGTCGGCGTCGTCATCCAGGCCTACCTGCGCCGAAGCGAGCAGGACGTCCGGCAACTCCTGGCCGAGCGAATCCGGCTCCGGCTCTGCAAAGGCGCCTATCATGAACCGCCGGCCCTTGCGTATCCCGGCAAAAAGGATGTGAATGACAACTACATCCGTTTGAGCGGTCAATTGTTGGAAAGCGCCGCCCAGGGGCTCTGCCCTGCGATCGCCACGCATGATGAGCGGATGATTGCGGCCGCGATTGACTGTGCAAACCGACTGAGCCTGCCGGCGGATCGATTCGAATTTCAGATGCTCTACGGGGTCAGACGAAGTCTGCAACGGCGGCTGGTGGCCGACGGGTATCGCGTGCGGATTTACGTGCCCTATGGCACCGAATGGTATCCCTACTTGATGCGTCGACTGGCCGAACGGCCGAGTAATCTCTGGTTTTTCTTGCGCCAGCTCTTTCAACGATAAGATAGGTCGTAGGCAGGGGCCAGTAGGCAGTAGGCAGGAACAGAAGTTTCCCTGTCTACTGTCTACTGTCTACTGTCTACTGTCTACTGTCTACTGTCTACTGTCTACTGTCTACTGTCTACTGTCTACTGTCTACTGTCTACTGTCTACTGTCTACTGTCTACTGCCTACTGTCTACTGTCTATCTAGCACCGCCTGATACATCGGCACAGTCCGGGCCGGTCGATATCGCAATTTGGTTTCCCGCAGGGAGGACAGTTCGCTGTCGTCCATCGCATTGATGTCGGGGTACGCGGTGAACTCCCGACACACCTCGCGAAAGAGCCACGGGCCGAGACCGGAACAGGCCGGATCGGCGATTTCATGCAGGATGAGCAGCGTCCGGTCATCGAGCGGCGCGCCGATTGTATAGGCTCGAATGACGCCATCAATGCGGACCACCCGCGCGACCAGCCCCCAGACTTCCACGTGCGCCAGAGCCTGCCAGTGGGCGTAGAAGCTGTCCGCCATGAGCGCGGCGGCATAGTCATCGGCCGGTTCGCGCCTCTCTTTCAGCCGCCGCCAGACCGCATAGAGGCGCAGACAGGCGGTCAGCTCCCCAGACTGATAGGGTGCATACTGCGGTCGGAACCGTCGCTCGGCCTGGTTGCAGCTCCAGCGCTGGCTTTTATACTGGTCGCCGCGCAACCGCGCCAGGGCCGACCGGTCGTAGAGGTATTCCTCCCCCGACGGCCGGCAGACCAATCCGGCTTCGCCCAGCACCCGATGCTGGCTTGCGCCGATTCGCTCGATCCGCGATGCGGCCGGATTCGCATTGAGCCGGTCCAACAACGTCAGCAGTTGCCGGCAGACCGCCGGCAGACTCTGTCCCTCCCGGGGCCGGGGAGGCGCCGGCGCAAACCAGGTTTCCGCCTGGCACGCAAGCATGGCCGTGCCCCCTTCCAACTCCGCCCAGAAAAGGCGCATGAGCGGCCGCCACATCAGCAGCGCGGCCGGATGGCGGACGGAGAGCGGCGCCTCGACGGCATCGATCAGGAACCGTCGCACCCGTTCCACCTCATCAGGATCATCACCGATCGAGCTCAGTCGGATGCCGGGGAGGCCAGGGGGCAACACCGCCGGCGGCGACGTCGGCCGCCCCTCCACCAGATCAATCGGCAGCGGTTCCAGCATCCAGGCCGATTCCTGAAATGGACCGGCGAAGCCGGGGTCATTGGACAGAGGCGGCGCCTCTCCCGCGGACAATTGCTGCGCGATCACCGGGGCGGTCTTCAACGGAAGCATCGGATCGCTCTCCTCCCGCAGATAGGGGCAGAGCCGATCCCAGCCCAGCAGCGGCTGCGTCCCTTCCGGCGGTCGCACGACGACAAAGGGATAGAGGCGGCAATCGAGCGGCCGGTCATGGTAAATGGTGCACCGGTTGGTCGCTACATCGAACGCCGGACAGACGTAGCCATCGCCGGCGGGATGGGGCAGCAGGCTGACGCGCCCGCCTGACCGATCGGGAAACTGCCCGGCCGGCACCCCACGCGCAACGGCCGTCTCGATCTCCGCCGCCGTGAAATAGGGACGCATCGGACTGTCCACCTCCGGAAAACGGCAGCAAATGTCGCATTTCAGACACCGGCCTTCCGGAATGATCTGGGGAATGTCAAGCGTCATGCCACGATTGTACTGCCGCCAAACCGTTAGTGTCTATTAAAGTCAGGGGGAGTGTGCTCAACTCCCCCTGACAACCCCCATCGCCATACGGGTTGTCCCCACGGCTCGCGTGTCAAATCGACGCTCGGCCCCTGGCCATCGTGGTGCCGCCGTTCGCCGTGCTTAGAGGTCGGTCGGGAATGGTTCCTCCACTCGGCAACTCGCAGGCACTCGCGCTCGCAGTTCACATCCGAATGCGATACAATGGGCGGCCATGATTCCGCCCGCTCACCGGCCGGCGCGCCGGGGTCTCCAATGGAAGGTCGTCCTGACCATGGTCGGCGTCGGCATGCTGCCCATGGTCGCCGCGCTGCTGTGGGCCGGCCTGTACGGCCGATCGGCGCTGATCAATGCGTCGGGGGAAAAATTCACGGAACTGGCCCGCTTGGTCAGCAGCCAGATCGATTTCATCATCGACCGCGAGATCAGCGAAGCCCGCAGTCTGGTGCTATCTGAAGAAATTCAGGCCGCCGTGGCGGCCGCCAACCGTTCGAAATCGGGCGGGATTTCAAATGATGCGCCACCCGACGCCGCCCTGATACGCACACCGGCCTCCCGCTATTTGCAGGCCTATCACGGCCTCAAGCACGGCGAGTACGATGAAATCTTCGCCACGGATCTGCATGGACGCGTGATCGCCGCAACCCGCGCCCCGCAACAGCGCCTCGTGGCGGATGAGACCTGGTGGCAGGCGGCGTCCCGGAACGGACAGGACGGCATCTTTATCAGCGATTTTTACACCGTGCCGGGCGCCACGACGTTGTGGGTCGATCTGGCATTGCCGATTGTGGATGCCCGCGATCATGCCGTGATCGGCGTCTTGAAATTCGTCATCCAGGATCTGGAACTGATCGAACTGCTCAAACAGATCACGCTGGGAGAGACCGGCCACGCCATGCTCGTGCGGGACGACGGCCGCGTCCTGCTCTGTTCGATGTTCCCGGCCGCGGCGCATCCCCCCATCCCCGGCATGGAGCCGTACGGGCCGGACGCCGACTGGGTGATGCAGACCAACGGCCACAGCGGCGGCCCGACGGTGGTCGCCCGGGCGCCCGTCGTCTTCACGGGCCGCATCGTGACCGACGCGTCGCGCCCCCATGCGGTCGTCGTCACACAGCGGCGCAGCGAACTGTTCGAGCCGATTCACCACGTCCTGTGGGTCACCAGCGGCCTCGGCCTGCTGCTGTTTGCCATCCTGCTGCTTCTGGGAATGGTGGCCGGCCGGCGTTTAGTCCATCCCATTTTGACGATCCAGCAGGGCGCCGAGGAACTGGGCCGCGGCAATCTGGGCCACCGGCTGCGGATCACCACGGGCGACGAACTGGAAACACTGGCCCACACGCTCAACCAGATGGCCGAGGACCTGCAGGAGTCGGCCGAGGCGCGCCTTAAAACGGAGCGGCTCACCGCGCTCCATCGTCTCTCGACCGTGCTGACCCATGACCTGAGAAGCCCGATGGTCGGCATGCTCAAAGCCATGACGCTGCTCCAGCAGACCTACGGCCGGATGCCGGTCGACCGGGCCCGGCAGTTGCTGGCCGACCTCATTCGGGGCGGCGAACTGCTGCTGGGGACGTTGAACGACCTGCTCGACGTCTACCGCCACAGCCTCTCCGCGCTGCCCCTGCGCTTTACCGACGTCCTCTTGAGCGAGGCGGTGGACGAGGTGATCCGTCTGCTCCATGTGGATGCCGACGTCCGGGGCATCCGACTCCAGACGGTCATGGCCGAGCCGGCGCTCACGCTGTGGGCGGACCGCCGCCGCTTGCAACGGCTGATCTTCAACCTGCTCGACAACGCCATCAAGCATTCGCCGTTCGGCGGCCAGATCACGCTCACCGTGGGCCGGTGCCCGGATTCGGATGACGGCCAGGTCGTCCTGTCGGTCGAGGACGACGGTCCCGGCGTGCCCGACCACGATCGCGCCCACATCTTCGAGTTTCTCTCCAGCGCCACCAACGTCCAGGTCGACCGGGCCGAGTGCAGCGGCATCGGCGTCGGGCTCTATTTCTGCCGCATGACGGCCGAAGCCCACGACGGCGAGATCCACGTCGAGACGCGCCCAAACGGCGGGGCCCGCTTCGTCGTCACCCTGCCGGTCCGCCATGGCTACGCGCACGACCAGGAACCGGCCGCGCCCGTCGGCCGATCGGAGCATTCATGACACGTCCCGCCGACCCCGGCGCCCGCGCGGCCAAACGCCCCATCCGCATCCTCCTGGTGGACGATCAGCGTCTCTTCCGGCAAAGCCTTCGCCATCTGCTTGAGGAAGATCCGGAGATCGAAGTGGTCGGCGACGCCGGCGACGGCCAGGAGGCCGTGGTGCTGGCGACGGAGCTGACGCCGGATATTGTGTTGCTCGATGTCGAACTCCCCGGCCTCTCCGGGCCGAACGCCGCCCGGCTGATCCATGAACGGCTGCCCAAGATCAAAATCCTGATGCTGTCGGTGCACGACGAAGACGAGCGGATCCGCGAGAGTCTCTCCGGCGGCGCCATCGGCTACATCATCAAAGACGCCGACCACCGGGAGTTTCTGCGCATCATCAAACGCACGATGGAGGAGATGCCGATCACGTCGCCGTTCCTCGTCACCACACTGCCACAGGCCGCCGCCCCCCTCCCCAACCTGACGGCGCGGGAGCGGGAGATTCTGGCCCACTTGAGCGAAGCGATGAGCAACAAGGAGATCGCCCAGGCGATGAATCTTTCGCCGGAAACGGTCAAATCGCATCTGCAGCGGATTTACACCAAGCTGGGAGTCGGCAGCCGATCGGAGGCGATCCGCCTCTTTTTCCAGCAGAGCGCCAAACGGCCGACTGCCTAACAACAAATGCCCGCGAATTCGACCAGACATCTACCCAGCGCACCCGTTGTTCGGATGTTTGGCAAGCGCGCTCAGGAGGCCGGGGCGTGGGGCATTGCCAACCCAAAAGCAAGGCTTTTGGGGAATCCAAGCAATGATCGTGCTGCTCCGTACGGGCCCCACATCAAATGACCGACGGCGTAAGGACCGGCGGCGTCTCATCATTCACCCGTTCAGGGGAAGCCCTTCCCTCTTTTTTCCCCCGTCAGACGCTAGCAAAATCAACCGGCAATTCGTTAGATTGAATCGTTGTGCGGTCACATCCTCCATTGACGGCGCTGTTCCGCCCGCGCTCATACTGATGATCGGCCCTCAGTCCGCCTGATCGCCATGCCTGATTCGTTCCGTATCGCTCAGACGATGACGTTCAGCCGCGTCCGCATGGGAAGCCGGCTGGAAATCACGCTCGTTCACGTCGATCGAGACCACGGCCGGAACGCGGCGTCCGCCGCCTTTGATGAAGTGCAGCGGCTGGAACGGCTGCTGAGCGCATTTCAACCCGACAGTGAGCTGTCGCGCCTCAACCGGCTGGCCGGATCCGGGCCCGTGACGACCACGCCTGAGCTGGTCGATCTGCTGGAGGAGGCGGAGCGCATCGCCCGATTGAGTCACGGCGCATTCAACGTGGCGGCGCAGCCGGGACGGCCGATCGGCATGCCTTCGCTGCTTGTCGACCGCACCCGGTCTGCGATAGAGTACCGCGCCCCGGCGGCCCGGATGGATCTGGGCGCCATCGGCAAAGGCTACGCGATCGATCGGGCCGTTGGAGCATTGCAACGCCACGGGATCACCGACGCCTTGGTCGACTTCGGCAGCACCGCCTATGGGCTGGGCAGTGCGCCGCGGCGCGATCAAGAACGGGAGACGGCAACGGGTTGGCGGATGGCGATCCGGCATCCGCATGATCCGAACCAGACAATGGGTCTGATCCTCTTGAAGAATGGCGCGCTTTCGACGTCCGGCGGGTATGAACAACCGGGGCATCTGATCGATCCTCGAAGCGGCCGGGCGGCGATGGGAACGTTGAGCGCCTCCGTCATCGCCTCCACGGCCGCCGCCTCCGATGCATGGTCCACCGCCGCCTTTGTGCTCGGTCCGGCGGCCGGACGAACGCTCCTGGAACAGCAGAAGGGAATTGAAGGTTTCTTCCTCCATGAATCCCGGCCGGGCCGCGTGACCATCACGCAGACAGCCGGCTGGCCCGCCGAGCCGCCCCGGCCGGCCGTCACCCGGCGGCAGTTTCTCGCCGCCGCCATGGCGCTGGCCGTCTGGCTGGCCTGGCCCGCATCCCGCAGTCAGGCCATCGTCTATGCCACGCCGGAAGAAGCGCTGAAACGGCTGCTGCCGGACGCGGACACCGTCCGTGAAGAATCGGTGACGCTGACCGATCAGCAGAAACAGGCCGTTGAACAACTCATCGACACCCGGATCAAGGAAGAGCGCTACACCGTCTGGCATGCCAGCCGGGATGGCGGATCGATCGGCACGGCCGTCCAGGTGGAGGTCACCGGCAAGGAACGGCCGATCACCTTTCTCATCGCGGTCAGCCCGGAGCGCGCCGTGCTCGGGATCGAAGTCTTGATCTACCGGGAGTCGCAGGGCCACGAAATCCGATCGGGCCGGTTCATGAAACAGTTCGCGGGGAAAACCCTCGCCGCCCCGCTCAAACTCGGAAAGGACATCGATGCCATCAGCGGCGCCACCCTGTCATCCCGGGCAACCACGTATGCAGCCAAGAAGGCATTGGGACTCGTGCAGGTCATCACCGCACCCCACACGGAAACCTCGTCATGAATGATTTCAAGAACCGCGGCTTTCGAATCGCGAATAGCGTTATTGAAATCAGGGGGAGATGCTCAACTCCCCCTGATAACCCCCATCGCCATACGCAGTGAATGGAGTGATTGAACAGTTATGAATGATTTCAAAAATCGCGGTTTCCGAATTGCCAACAGCTCTCTGGAAGTCAAGCTTGTCTATACCGGCTTTCTGCTCTTCGCCTTCATCGGCTATCTGACCATGGCGTTGATGGGGTTTCTGCGCGTCGGCACCAGCGCCGCCGCCGTGGTCCTGCATTACCGCGGGTCGGACAGCGAGGAGGCGTTCCCGCGGGCCGTCGGCCAGATGCTGGAAGAGGCCCACTTCCACGCTTTCATCGAAGGCATTGTGTTGCTGGTTCTGGCCCATCTCTTTGTCGCCACCAGCGTCAGCCGCCGGATGAAGTTCACGGTGATCGGACTGGCGTTCGTCAGCACGCTGTTCGATCTGGCCTCCCCGTGGCTCGTAAAGTATGTCGCGCCGGGCTTCGCCTATCTGCAAATCGGCGGCTGGAGCGTGATGCTTCTGACGGCGGCGGCGCTGATCGGCGTGCCGCTCTACGAAATGTGGTTGACGGGGGAGAAATCACGATGAAATACTGGTTTCTGTTCGTTGCATTCCTGAGTCTGGCGCCGGTCGCGCTCCGGGCCGAAGATGAAGACGAGGCCCTCCATGTCACACAACGGGCGACGGTGCGGCTGGCCGACTATCGGTTCGAGCCGTCGACCGTCACGTTCAAAGCGGGCGAGACGGCCGAACTGACCCTCATCAATGCCGACACCATGCTGCATGAGTTCGTCGTGCCGTCGTTCCACGACATGACCGTTGAGCTGGAGATCAACGGGGTGATCGCCGAAACCCTGGGCATCGTCGAACTGGAACTGGCGCCGAAGACAACCGCTGTGCTCCGATTTACGCCGGAGCAAGCCGGCACGCATTCATTTTCCTGTCACGCCAAGAAACCGAAGGATCACCTTGCGGCCGGCATGACCGGCACGCTGATGATCCGCTAGCTCTTTTCTTGTTTTTCCCTGTCTACTGTCTACTGTCTACTGTCTACTGGCCCCTGTCCATTACGCCGGTTTGAACACCATCGCCGCGGAATTCATGCAGTAGCGAAGGTGAGTCGGCGGGGGACCATCGTCAAAGACGTGGCCCAGATGGCCGCCGCAGCGGGCGCAGTGGACTTCGGTCCTCGGGAAGATCGTCTTCCAGTCGGTTTTTGTCCCAATCGCCGCGGGGGTAATCGGCTCCCAAAAACTCGGCCAGCCCGTCTTGCTGTCATACTTG
>JACQCE010000111.1 GCA_016201765.1 Nitrospirota bacterium | reverse complement strand
GCGGCGGGCCTTCACTTCCACAAACGCCAGCACGGCGGCATCATACGCGACCAGATCGATCTCCCCGAACCTCGTCCGGTAGTTGCGGGCCACGATGCGATAGCCCGCGCGCTGAAGATGGCGCGCCGCCTCCGCTTCGCCCGCCCGTCCGAATCGTTGCGCGTCATTGAGCAGCATGGACGTCGCGCGGGGCGGGTGAACGGCCGGTCGCTCCATCCCCGGCGCTCACCACCGGTTGAAAGCTCTTTCGGTGAATCGTGCAGGCGCCGAATCGACGCAGTTGCGTCAGATGGTCGGATGTCCCGTACCCCTTGTGCGCGGCAAATCCGTAGGCGGGATACTCGACGTGGTAGGCGATCATCAGCCGGTCCCTGGTGACCTTGGCGATGATCGAGGCGGCGGCGATCGGCAGGACGCGGCGATCGCCCTTGATCAATCCCCAGACCGGCCACGGGCACGGGAGCGCGACGGCATCGGTGAGCAGAAAATCGGGAGCGGGCTGAATGGACGAGGCGGCTTCCCGCATCGCCGCCTTGGTCGCTTCCAGAATATTGATCCGGTCGATCTCGTCGTGCGGGACAATGCCCACCCCCACGCCCGACGCCCCGGCCATGATCCGGTCATAGGCGGCGTCCCGCTGGCCCGGGGTCAACCGTTTGGAATCATCGATCCCATCGGACGGAAACGCATCGGGCAGGATCACCGCCGCGGCAACGACCGGTCCCGCCAACGCGCCGCGTCCGGCTTCATCCACGCCCGCGATCCGATGATAACCCAGCGCGCGGAGCGTCTCTTCCCACGCGCGGCTCCGTTCCGCCCACCCCGCGCCGCCGTTCACGGCCAGACCTTCATATTGAAGCCGCAGAACATCATGAGGGCTTCATGACGGCATCACGAAGGGGTGCGGCCTCCCACGCCGGCCCCGACCTTGGCCGTCTCGGCGCCGACCTTGGTCGCGTCGACAACAGACCCAACCGGCTCGGACGCCGGGGCCGCGAGCGATTCCCGCTCGGTCAGCTTGGCCGCCCGGCCGCTGAGCTTGCGCAGATAGTACAGTTTCGCCCGCCGGATCCTGCCGGACCGCACGACCTCGATCCGCTCGACAAACGGCGAATGAATGGGGAAGATCCGCTCGACGCCCACCCCGTAGGAGACCTTGCGGACCGTGATCATCTCGCGATGGCTCCCGCCCCGACGGCCGATCACCACCCCTTCAAACGGCTGCACCCGCTGCTTTTCCCCTTCGATCACCCGCACGTGGACGCGGATCAGATCGCCCACCCGGCAGGCGGGCGGCGTTTTCTTCATCCACGTCCGTTCCAACGCTTCAATCCGATTCATGACCCCGCTCCTTCGTCTGCTGTCTCCCCGTCGCCGGCATCACCGCCTGCGACGGCGGATCGTTCTCCGGCTGATCCGTCTCCGTCATCACCAACCATGCCCGTTCCTCGCGGCTCAAGGCCGCATCCACCAGCAGCTCCGGCCGCCGGCGCTTGGTCCGAAGCAACGCCTGCCGGCGGCGCCACTGCGCAACCGCTCCGTGATCGCCGGACAACAACACCGGCGGCACCGCCATCCCGCGATACTCGGCCGGCCGCGTGTAATGGGGATACTCCAACAACGACCCCTCGAACGACTCCTCCCACACGCTCTCGGCCGCGCCCAGCACTCCCGGCACCCATCGAGCCGCCGCATCCATGATCACCAGCGCCGGCAGCTCCCCGCCGGTCACCACGTAATCGCCGATTGAAATCTCCTCGGGCGCCAACCCGATCCTGACCCGCTCGTCAATCCCTTCATAATGGCCGCACACAAAGACCAGCGGCCGCGTCTCCAGGGCCAGTTCCCGCGCGATCGCCGTCGTCAACGGCCGGCCCTGGGGCGACGGCATCAGGAGCCGCACGGCCCCCACGTCCCGCCGGACCGCGTCCACCGCTTCAAAAATCGGCTCCGGCTTCAACACCATCCCCGGCCCCCCGCCATAGGGGGCGTCGTCGGCCACCTGGTGACGGTCGTGCGTGAAATCCCGAAGGTTGACCACCCTCGCATCGAGCAGCCCGTTCTCCGCCGCCCGCTTGAGCATGCTCTGCCCCAAGACGGGCTCGATCATGCCGGGAAAGAGCGTCAGGAAAATGGCCCGCATTCGCGGTCACCCCTTGCCGACGCCCGCTTTATGCAGCAGCCGCTTGACGGTCGGGGTCGCCTGCGCGCCCCGGTTCAGCCAGAGCTTGACGCGCTCCGCCTTCAACTCCGTCTGGTTCGAGGCGCTCAACGGATTGTACGTGCCCACCACCTCCAGGCACCGCCCGTCACGGGGAAACCGTTCGTCCGCCACGACGATCCGGTAGAACGGGAGTTTATGACGTCCACGACGAGACAACCGAATTTTTACCACCTGTCCACTCCTTCTCTGCTGTTATGAACCTGCCATGCGTTTCAAACCGGCCCGGCCGCTCAGACCGGCGCCACCGGACTTGCCCGCCATCTGCTTCATCATCCGGCGCGCGTCATAAAACTGTTTGACCAGCTGGTTGACCTCCTGCACCGTCGTCCCACTGCCCCTGGCGATCCGGAGCCGCCGGCCCCCGTTCAGCACATCCGGAACCCGCCGTTCCTGCCTGGTCATCGAATCGATGATGGCCGTCGCCTGCTTCATCTTCGCCTGGGCGGCCTCTTCGGACACCGCGGCTTTGAGACGCTGGCCGCCGGGCACCATGGCCAGCAATTCCCCCACCGGCCCCAACGAGGCCATCTGGGCCAGCTGCGAGCGGAAATCTTCGAGCGTCAATTCCTCCCGCCGGACCTTTCGGGCCAATGCGGCCGTCCCGTCCGGGGTCGCCGCCGACGCCTCCACCCGCTCGATCAACGACTGCAAATCGCCGCGCCCGAGAATCCGTGACGCCATCCGATCGGGATGGAACGGCTCGAGCGCCTCCAACTTCTCGCCGGTGCCGATATAGGTCACCGGCAGACCCGTCATCGCCCGGATGGAGAGCAGCGCGCCCCCCTTCGCATCGCCGTCCAGCTTGGTCATCACCAGGCCGGTCACGCCCACGGCGCCGGCAAACGCCCGCGCCGTGGCCACCGCCTCCTGGCCCATCATGCCGTCGACCACCAACCAGACTTCGTGCGGCTTGACGGCGGCATGAATCGCCTTCAACTCGCCCATCAGCGGCGCATCGATCTGCAGCCGGCCGGCCGTGTCGATGATCACGACCTCGGTCGCCCTCGCCCGCGCCCGTTCGACAGCCGCCCGGCAGAGCGCCACCGCGTCCTGCGTGGACGCATCGCCGAGCACATCAACCAGCAACGACCGGCCGAGCGTCTGCAGCTGTTCTGTCGCGGCCGGACGCCTGGGATCGGCCGCCGCCAGGAGAACCCGCCGCCCCTGTTGCTTGAGGAGCCGAGCCAGTTTGCCCGCCGTCGTGGTCTTCCCAGACCCCTGCAACCCCACGAGCATGATGACCGTCGGGGGCTCGGACGACAGCCGCAACGGCCGATGCTTGTCGCCCATCAGCGCCGCCAGTTCCTGGCCCACCAGCGCCAGGATCCGGTCGGCGGCGTTGAGCGATTCCTGCACGCGCAACTGGACGGCGCGGGACTTCACCCGTTCGAGCAGCGAAGCCGCCACCTCCTGGTGCACGTCGGCATCGAGCAGCGTCGTGCGCAACTGACCCAGCGCGGCGTCGATCTCTTCGGCGGAGAGCGTGCCGCCCCGCCGCAGCCGATCCACCCAGGACTGCACCCGCGTTGTGAGCTGTTCGAACATCACTCCCTGCCGGGCCAATACCGGTTTCGGGTCACTTCCCGAAACAGGTTAGTCTAAACATTTCACAACACCTTGTCAATGCACACTTATCAGTGTCTATTGTATGTGGGGGCCCGTGCAAAAATAAATCAGGGATTAAGGATTATGGGATAAGGGGTAAGGTGCATCCGTTTAATCCTTAACCCCTAATCCTTATCCCCAATCAACCCCACACCCCGAGCCAGCATTTATCTCCCATCGGCCACACAGTGCCCCTGGTTTTTCGGGGCCCGTGCGGCAGAATTCAATTTCCCCAAAAACCCACTTTGGAGTCGGCGATGCCCCACCCTCGAACCGTCCCCGCACGTAACAGGGCACGGCACGGAATCGAGAATCTTACCCCAGACTGTGGCGCAGTTTTGCGGCGGCCAGGACCGGCTCGCTGAAATCCTTGCCGGCGTGCCAGAGGAAATAACTGTTCGAGGCGAAATTCCGGTGGAGGAAATGGTCCGGCGTCCGGGGACCCAGCTCCTCGCCCAGGAACTCCTCAATGGCGTCGATATCCTCCTGCACGTCCTGCCAGGCCGAGGAGCGCTGGATCAGAAACCGGAGATTTTCCTTGTTCAGATAGGTCCCCGCCTCCAGCAGATCGGATTTCAGATTTGCGCAGAAGAGTTCCACCTCGTCCCTCAGTCCGTGCTTCTCGGCCGCGCGCAATCCACGTCCGGTTCCGATCAATTCCGGCGGAATGCCGAACGTATAGAGCGCGGCCGTGAACCCGATGGCCCGCGGCAGGCGAATGCCGCGGACGCCGCGGGCGTACCCGAACAGCCCGAAATGGAGCAGCCGCTCCCGACGCTGGGGAATCGCCTGGGCCACCTCGTTGACCATCGGCGCCAATTGTTCGATCGTGCCCTGGTAGACGTCGCTGAAGAGCGTGCAGAGCTGCTCGCCCTGCTTGAGCTGGTCAGGGGTGAACTGGCGCGGCCGCCCTTCGGCCAACGCATGATTCAGCTGGCTGATCGCCTGCTTCACCTCGTCGTACTGGTAGTCGTACCGGAACGCGGACTGCACCGTCACGGTCCGCACGCCCCGATACTCCGCCGTGAATTCCTTGAGACGGTGTGGCGACAGGCCGCCGCGGAAGGGCAGACAGCCGCAGCCGATGATCGGATAGACCGGGATGCCCGTCTCATCTTGAAACCGGTAATGCTCCGAGAGCGCCACTTTGGCGGCCACGGTCGCCGCAATCAATCCGTTATTGAGCGAGGGATCGGACCGGGCCACGAACGGCCGCAGGTAATCGAGCGGTTCGCCGTACTCTTTCTCGTACAGCGTCACGTAGTCGTCCAAAATTTTCCGGGTCGCGGTCAACTCCTGCACGCCTTCGATCAGCGGAATGACCCGCAACCGGCCGAATTCGCGTTCCTGACTGAAGACGCGCTGTTTGAGTTTGGCGACCTGGTCGAACGTCCGCTGGAGGTGGATGAGCTTCTCGGCGTCATCCGTCATCGGCAGGATGACTTCGAACACCGGCGGAGTCGCGTAGCCCAGATCGCGCGAGAGATCTTCAAAGGTGAGAATCCCCATGTAGGCGCGGGCCAGCCGGTAGCCCTTTTCCAGCCAGATGTTGGGCAGCCGGAAGGTGAGAAACACATCGCGCCCCAGATGGGTGTTGGAGAAAAACTCAAAATGGTTGGAAAACAGCTTGTCGACCACCGCCTCGTCGACGTACTTCCCCTCCCAGTCCCACATGTATTCTTCGCAGTCGAGGTCCTTGAACGCCCCGAAGCATTCCTCCACCTCCTCCTGGGCGTGGACGAACGCGTCGCCGTTGCGCTTCCAGAACGGCACGTTGGCGTGATCGGGGTGCTGGGTCGCCATCGTCGCCGGAATTTTCCGGGTGATTTTCGGCGTGTCCCGTTTTGGCTTGCGGGGCTTCTTTACACTCATGGTTTCCTCTAACAATGCACGAATGCGGCGTCACCGCCGCATGACGAGTCGACGCTAGACTACCAGAAACCCGCACCGTTAGACAACTATTGAAAGGGTAGTGGGTCAGTTTCACCGCGCCCGGCTCAAAAATAGGGACACGTCCCAATTTCGTTGTGTGCCGTGCGTCGCACGAGGAAATGGGGACGTGTCCCCATTTTTGCCATGGTGGAATCCATCAAACTGACCCACTACCATTGAAAGGGGCTCGCGTCGCCCCCTCCCGGCTGGGGACAGATTTCAAATCTGTCTCCGCCTTGGGAGCCTCCCCCTCACGCTCGCGTTGCTCGCTGGGAAGTGCTGGAGCGTCCATGCTTCTCCCGGTCACCACTTGTGCCCGGACGCCAATTTTGTCACAATGGGCCCGGCACCGGCCACCCCATGCGCTCCCATTCACTCGACACCATCCAATTCATCGATACACAGGCGGCGCTGCCTGAGATCGCCTCCGTCCTGTCCCGCGAACCGCGCCTGGCGCTCGATTCGGAAGCGGACAGCTTCCATCATTACGAAGAGCAGGTCTGTCTGTTGCAGATCGCCACGCCAGACCGGACGATCCTGCTTGACCTGCTCCGGCTGGATCATCTGGAACCGTTGCTGCCGATTTTTGCCGATCCCGCCGTTGAAAAAATCCTGCACGGCGCCGATTACGACGTCCGCATCCTGGGACGGGATTACGGCGTCAGGTTCGCCCGTCTTTTCGACACGATGATCGCCGCCCAGTTGATCGGCCTGGAGGCCTTTGGACTGGGCGCGCTGGTGCAGGGCCACTTCTCCGTGACGCTGAACAAGCGGTTTCAAAAGGCCGATTGGACCCAGCGTCCCCTGCCGCCGGAGATGATCCGGTACGCGGCGGAGGACACGGCCTATCTGCTCCCGTTGCGCGATGCGCTGGCGCGGGAATTGGAGGAACGGGACCGGCTGTCCTGGCTGCGCGAAGAGTGCGACCGGCTCGTCACGCTGGAGGCCGGTGAACGGGCCGCGCCCTCCTGCTTCGCCGTCAAGGGCGCGGGACGGTTGACGCCCCAGCAACTGGCCGTCCTTCAGGCGTTGCTGGAGGTCCGTGACACGTTGGCGCGCGCGGCCGATCGCGCGCCCTTTCGGATTCTCTCCCCGGACGCGTTGCTGGACGTGGCGCAGCGGCAGCCCGCCGATCTCGGGGCGTTGGCCGCCATCAAAGGATTCTCGCGGCGGCTGATCGAGTCGGACGGTCAACGACTGCTGGACGCGATCCGGCAGGCCCAGGCGCTCCCGCCCGCCCGGTGGCCGATGAGGCCGCGATCGCCCTACACCCCCCTGACGTCGAGACAAGACGAGCAGCTTCAACAACTGAAAGCCGTCCGCCAGCGACACGCCGAGCGATTGAAGTTGAGTCCGGGCTTGTTGTGCAGCAACGCCGTGATGGAGGGACTGGTGCGGCTGGAATCGGCGACCGATGATGCCGTGACGCAGCGGCTGTCGCCGTGGCGTTTTTCAATCGTGGGAGGGGAGTTTCTGGCAATCCTGACGGCGGTCAATCACGCTCGGGCTCGGTCCCACCGTGCCGATGCTTGACCTTCTCTTCGTCGAAGAGTTCCTCCATCTCCCGCTCCATTTCCACCTGGTCGTTCGGCGTTGAGATCAGGGGAATTTCAATGCGTCGCGGAGGCGTCTTCTCCGACCCCTTCTCGTTGCCGCCCGCCTGATGCGGCGCCGTCTCCGGCTTGCGGGGCTTGTGGGATTGAGGGGATTTGGGCGGCTTGGGCGACTGTGTCATGGTGGACTCCGTTGACCTGCAACGAAATTGTACCCGGAACCCGGCGCGGATGCAACGGGCCGTTGCCGCAATGCGGACTCTTCTGCTAAGGTAGCCCTCATGCACCCGATCGCCATTCAAATCGGTCCGCTGACAATCCGCTGGTACGGTCTCATGTACGTGCTGGCTTTTTTCATCGGCGGCTGGCTGCTGGGCAAGGAAATCCGGCGCAAAGGCCTCCCGCTGTCGGACGAGCAAGGATGGGATTTTCTGGCCCTGGTCTATCTCTGCGGCATTCTCGGCGCCCGTCTCTATTACGTGGCGTTCAACTGGTCCTACTACGCCGGCAACCCGATGGAGATTCCGGCCATCTGGCACGGCGGACTGGCCATTCACGGCGGACTGATCGGCGGCGCGCTGGCGGGGTGGTGGTATGTGGCGCGGCACCGGATCCCCTTCTGGCAGCTCGCCGACGCCGGCGCGCCCAGCATCATTCTTGGGCAAGCCTTCGGCCGCTGGGGCAATTTCATGAATGGGGAAATCCACGGCCTGCCGACCTCGATGCCGTGGGGCGTCATCTTCCCGCCCGACAGTCCGGCCGGCGCGCAATTCGGCCAGGTGCCGCTGCATCCCGCCATGCTGTATGAACTGGGGCTCAATCTGCTGATCTTCGCGCTGCTCTGGTCGATTCGCAAACGCCCGTTTCAGGACGGCTTCCTCTTTTTGAGTTATCTCGTGCTCTACTCGATTGACCGGTCGATCGTCAGTACGTTCCGGGCCGAGGATCTGATGATCGGACCGGTGCGCGCCCCGCACGCCGTCAGCGCCGTACTGCTCCTCTTCATCGGGTGGTACATGCTCCGCACGCGCTTGTGGCGCCGGCCGACCGCCCCAGCCACCAAGGGGCGGACACCCGCGCCCGCGCCGTAACTCTCCGCCCCACCCGACCGGAGCAACCCGATGCGGCGCAGGGAATTCGAG
>JACQCE010000105.1 GCA_016201765.1 Nitrospirota bacterium | reverse complement strand
AGGACCGCCGGCAATCTCGTGTTCCACGTGACGGACCGGATCTCACGGTCGTAGACTTCGAGGACTTCGACCTTTCCCTGCCACGACAGTGTGACGGCCCGCTGCCAGTCGATGACTTTCAGCGGCTCGTACGTGGCATTGAGCAGCAATGCCCGTTCCATAAAACTTCATTATAGCACGATATGCCGGTAAAGCAATTGAGCGATCCGGTAGGGTAGTGGGTCAGTTGCACCGTGACCTGTCTCAAAAATGGGGACACGTCCCAATTTCGTTGATCGCCGCGCGCCGCATGAGGAAATTGGGCCGTGTCCCTATTTTTGCCACGGTTGAATCCATGAAACTGACCCACTACCAGTGATCCCGGCTTTCCGGATCGGAGGTATCCCAGGGAATTCGCTCAACTATTTTTAAAAAACGTCTCGGCGATCAGGTTATGGATCAGCGGCCGGAAGTCGGAAATTTTCACGTTCCGGCTGGTCGGGTGGACGCGGTTGGTCAGGAGCAGCACGCTCCAGCCGCGGTCCCGGTCGATCCAGAGGGACGTCCCCGTGTACCCCAGATGGCCGCACGAGCGCGGGGAAAACCAGCGGCCCGAACTCGACGGGTCCGACGGCGTGTCCCAACCGAGCCCCCAGCTTGACCCCGGCGTCGATTGACGCGAAAGGAATTGATTCAGCAGCGCCGCAGGCACGCCGGCGAAGGGGCCTTCGGCCCGGCCCCGATCGGCCTCCCCGTCGGCTTCAATGAGGGCGCCGACAAAACGCGCCAGATCGTCGGCCGGCGCAAACAACCCGGCATGGCCGCTGACGCCGCCGAGCGCATAACAATTTTCATCGTGCACTTCCCCCCGCAACAGCCGTCCCCGCCAGGCGCACTGCTCGGTGGCGGCGATCGACCGCGCGGCCAGTTCCGGCCGGTCGAGCGGCCGGAACCCGGTTGAGTCCATGCCGAGTGGGGCGAACAGCTCATCCCGGCAGACGCGATCGAGCGGCCGGCCGGCGGAACGCTCGACGATCAAACCCAGTAGAATGAAGCCCAGATCGCTGTAGATCGATTGACTGCCCGTCGGATACACAAGCGGCTCGGTCATGATCCGTTCATGCAGTTGCGCGGTTGCCAGGCCGGCTTGATCGGGCGTCACGGCTTTGTAGAATGGTTTCCAGGCGGGCAGGCCGGAGGAATGGTTCAGCAGGTGGAAGAGGGTGATCTGTTCCTTGCCGTCGCCGCGGAAATCCGGCAGCCACTGCGCCACGGGCTGGTCGAGCGCGAGCGCGCCGCGCCGGATCAATTGCAAGACGGCGGTGGCGGTGGCGATCGGCTTGGTCAACGAGGCAAGGTCGAAGAGCGTGGCGCGCGTCATCCGTTCCGTCGACGGCTGCAGCGCGGCGTGGCCGGCCACGTCGCAGCGTTCGACGCGCGCGCCGTGCTGCACCAGCAGCACCGCGCCGGGGAAGACGCCGTCCTGCACGGCCTGTTCCAGCGCGGCGGTGATCGGATCGGCCATGACGGTCATAGTAGCACACGGTCGGCAGGGGATGAAGTTGTTGCCGTCTCGTTGAGGGATTCTCGGGCAGGTGAGTTTTTCCCACCGGGTGTGGTATAGTGCGCCCGTTCATGAACGTTGCCGGAAAGTTGTTCGGAGATAGTCGTTCGGATCGACGGATGCCGAAAACCAAAGAACCGCTGAAGGCATTGCTCTCCCTGTTGACCACCGAGCAGGGGGCCAATCTCAAGCTCATCAAGGAAAAACTGATTCAGTTGGGACCGGAGGTGGTCGGCCAGTTGCGCCACCTCCATGCGACCGTTCATGCCGTCCCCGGGGCCCATGGCGACCCCGAAACCCATGACGAGCCGCAACAGACCGCGATGGCCGAACGGCTGGGCGACGTCATCGAGGAGATCGACGGCCGCCACCTGCTCCGGGCCTGGCAGAACTGGCTCGAACAGCCGGACCTGGAGGAGGGCTGTCTCCTGCTGAGCCGGTTTGCCTATCCCGAGCTGGAGAGCGAGGTCTACCAGGGGTTGCTGGACGCGATGGCCGAAGAGCTGCGGGCCGTCGTCAAGCATGAACGCTGGCCGGACGGCGTCATCCGCGTCATCAATCACCATCTGTTCACGGAAAAGGGGTTTCACGGCAACACGGTCCACTATTACGATCCCGACAACAGCTATCTGAATCGCGTGCTGGACCGCCGGGTCGGCATTCCGATCACCCTCTCCGCCCTCTATCTCTTGCTGACCCGCCGTCTGGACCTGCCCATCGTCGGGGTCGGCATGCCCAGCCACTTTCTCGTGCAGTGCGAAGTCCCGGGGCACGATCTCTTCATCGATCCGTTCAACGGCGGACAATTGCTGACCAAGGCGGAGTGCGCCACCTTTTTGATCAATTCGGGCTACGGGTTCAAGGAGCAGTACCTTCAACCGGTGACGGACCAGGAGATGCTGGTGCGGATGATGCGCAACCTGATTTATATCTACGGAGAGCGGCAGGAATCGCGCAAAGTCCGCTGGCTGAACCGTTTTGTGGAGGTCATCCAGATCGACCGGTCTAGCGCGTCGCTTGGGGAAACGTCCGGAGACACCCCCGGAGATACCCCAAGAGATACGGATGACGGCGGAGGCCCGTCCGCGCTCCGGCAGCCGCCCACATCCGAATAATCACTCGAACACCCGCACGGTGATGAGCCGTGTCCACCCACACTCCAGAACCTCCATCCCCCAGGTTCATTCGTGAGGCCCGCCGGCGCATCGCCGCGGCGCGGGCCATTGCGGTGCTGACCGGCGCGGGCATGTCCGCCGACAGCGGCGTGCCGACCTTTCGCGGCGCCACCGGTCTCTGGCGCACCCATCGGGCTGAAGAGCTGGCCACTCCGGAGGCATTCTCCCGCGATCCCCGTCTCGTCTGGGAATGGTATGACTGGCGGCGCGGCCTGATCGCCGCGGCGCGGCCGAACGCGGGCCATGACGCCCTCGCGGTCCTGGAGCGGTTTGTGGAGCAGCGCGGCGGCCGCTTCACGCTGATCACCCAAAACGTCGACGGCCTGCATACCGAGGCGGGCAGCCGGCGACCGCTGGAACTGCACGGCAACATCTGGATGATGCGCTGCACCGCGTGCCATGCCGTCTCGACGGACCGTCGTGTGCCGCTGCCCCTGGCGCCGGAGTTGCCGGCCTGCGCGCGCTGCGGCGGCCTGCTGCGGCCCCATATCGTCTGGTTCGGCGAGTCGCTTGACCCGACGATCATCCAGTCGGCCGTCGATGCGGCGACGGCGTGCGACCTGTTGCTGGTCATCGGGACGTCCGGCGTCGTCCAGCCCGCCGCCTCGCTGGCCTCGATGGCCCGCGAGGCCGGGGCCTGGGTGGTGGAGGTCAATCCGGAGCGATCGGCCGGTCCTGCGGTGCACTGCTGGCTGGCCGGCCGTGCGGCCGACATCGTGCCTCGTCTCCTGCCTGAAGCGTTGCAGGCGGGAAGGAAGGGGATATCGGAGGCGTGACCGGAACCAAGAATTTTTGCACCAAAATAGATTTTGAATATCAATGGGATAGATGATAGGCGGATTTGACATCATCATTGAATGGGTATATAAGGGAACTGGAAAGAGTGTTCATTGAAAAACGAATCGTGCTGCGGCGCTGAGCGCGGCGCGTCTGACCACTGGCAACACCACAATCCAGGGAGCCTTCCCCGCCCGTGCCGAGTGCAAGGCGGGGCATCAGAAGCGCACCCACTTAGACGATGAGCCTGTGGAGTCAGCGAGCGGCTCGGCACCGCAGCCAAAATTGGCGTCGCCTCGAAGAAAGTCTGTCGGCATCCGACCGATCCGTCCCGTCCCGGGCGCGAGCGTTCGAAGCAGTCGGTGAAGCGGGGTTTCGCGGCGTCCCCTAAGGGCCGTGAGACTCTTCCCCGTGGCGGCTTCGGGCAGACGGAGAACAGACAAAGCGTTTGGGGCGATGCTCATAGCCGGATCCTGCAACATTCACAGGATCCGGTTTTTTGTTGCCCGGGTCATCGAAGCCATGGGGGAAGGCCATGGGGGGCCATTGACACCGGGGCTCAAACCCAATAGCATGAGGGCCTTATGTCCTCACCCGGAGCACCCCTTTGGACGTAAAGCGCTGGGAGATCCCGCCTGAGGCGTTGCGGATCCGCTACAACGCCGACCAACTGCCGTTCAAGAGCACGGAAGAGCTGTCGCCGCTGGATGAGGTGATCGGCCAGCAACGCGCCGTCAGGGCGATGGATTTCGGGCTGCATATCCAGGACCGGGGCTACAACGTCTATGTGTCGGGAAGCCCGGGCACGGGCAAGAGCACGATCGTCAAAACGATGGTCGGCCGGGTGGCGGAAACCGAGGTGACACCGGATGATTGGTGCTATGTCTATGATTTTCAGGATCCCGATCGACCTAAAGCGCTGCGGTTGCCCGCCGGCAAGGGGCGCGAGCTGCAGCGCGACATCGACCGCCTGATCGCCTCATTGAAGGAAGAATTCCCCAAAGTCTTTCAAAGCAAGGAGTATGAAGTACAGCGGCGGCAATTGGAAGAGAACTTTACGAAAGCCCGCGACAGTCTGACCGGTGAATTGGAGGAGCGGGCCAAGGAGCGCGGCTTCCTCGTCAGCAGCACGCGGCTGGGCATCGTGGTCGTGCCGCTCTATCGGGGCAAACCGATGGAGGCCGAGCAGTTGGAGGCGCTCGAGCCCGAGGTGCGGGCCGAGATTCAACGCAAGGAAAAAGGCCTGCATGAGCAGATTCATGCGTTCGTCCAACAGGTTCGGGCGCTGCGCGAGGAGGTCAACCGGAAGATCGAAGAGTTGAACCGGCGGGTCGCCCACTACACCTCGGAGCATTTATTTGAGCAAGTGCTGGCGACGTACCGGGAGTTTCCCAAGATCATCGAGTATATCCAGGTCGTGGAGCAGGATATGCTGGAGCGGTTCAAGGATTTTCTGCCGGAATCGGAGTCGCAGCTGCCGTTCGCCGGACTCGAGCTGGAGCCGCCCCGCGCGTCGATGACCCGGTACCAGGTCAACGTGGTCGTCGACAACGGCGCCGTCCGGGGCGCCCCGCTGGTGGAGGAGGTGAATCCCACCTATAACAACCTCATCGGCCGGATCGAAAAAAAGAGCCGGTTCGGCACCCTCTACACGGACTTCACCCTCATCAAGGCCGGATCGATCCTGCAGGCCAACGGCGGCTATCTGCTGCTGAACGCGCTCGACGTGCTTCGGAATTCCTTTGCGTGGGAGGCGCTCAAGCGCGTGATCAAAAATCAGTGCGTCAAGATCGAGGATATCGGCGAACTGTACGGACTGTCCGCCTCAGCCGGCATCAAACCGGAGCCCATCCCGGTCAATCTTCGTGTGATCCTGATCGGCAACCCGTTCCTGTATGCCCTGTTGTACGAGTACGATGAGGATTTCGGAAAGATTTTCAAGGTCAAGGTTGATTTCGACGTGCGGCAGCCTCGAACCGAGGCGGGCACGCTGTCCTACGCGAGGTTCATCGCCCGTCTCTGCCGCGAGGAGCGTCTGCTGCACTTTGATCGAAGCGGCGTCGCGGCGGTGCTCGAGCAGACGATCCGCTGGACGGACCATCAGCAGAAGCTCTCGCTGCAATTCAGCAAGGTGGCGGATCTGGTGCGGGAGGCCAGCTTCTGGGCGGGGCGGGACGGGCGCGCCCTCGTTTCAGCGGAGCACGTCCGCACCGCGATCAGGGAGAAGCTCTACCGCTCGAATCTGATCGAAGAGTACATCCGGGAATTGATCGCCGAGGGGACGCTGATGGTGGACGTCGCCGGCGGCGTCGTCGGCCAGGTCAACGGCCTGTCGGTTCATGATCTGGGTGATTTCGCCTTTGGCCGTCCGTCGCGGATCACGGCCCGTGTATTTTTGGGGCAGGAAGGCATTGTCGACATCGAACGGGAGGCCAAGCTCAGCGGAAAAATCCACAGCAAGGCGGTGATGATTCTCTCCGGCTATCTGGGCGGACGCTACGCCGGGGAGACGCCCCTGTCGCTCTCCGCCACCCTCTGTTTTGAGCAGAGCTACGGGGAGGTGGAGGGGGACAGCGCCTCGACCGCCGAGCTGGCGGCCCTGCTCTCCAGTCTGTCCGATCTGCCCATCCGGCAGGAGCTGGCCGTCACCGGCTCGGTCAACCAGCGCGGGGACGTGCAGGCGATCGGCGGCGTCAATGAGAAGATCGAGGGATTTTACAATGTCTGCAAGGTGATCGGCCTCACGGGAGGGCAGGGCGTGATCATCCCGCGGCAGAACGCCAGACATTTGATGCTGACGGAGGAGGTGGTGGAGGCGGTTGCGGCGGGCCGGTTTCACGTTTACGCCGTTTCGACCGTCGACGAGGCCCTGGAGTTGTTGACCGGCCGCCCTGCCGGCGAGCGGCAATCCGACGGGAGTTATCCCGAAGGCAGCGTGAACGCGGCGGTGCTTGTGCGTTTGCGCGAGATGGGGGAGAAGCTTCGTGCGCTGGAGCCGGGAGAGCGGCGCCTTCTGGCGCTGCGCGTGGCGGAGGAAGAGAATGGGCAGTCACAGGAACGGCCCGGCGGCCGATAATCTCCTCACACGGGTTCCCTTCCGCTCTGTGCTCCTCTCCCCCTGCAGTCCTCTCATCCATGGAACGTGACGCCAGTGTCCTGCTGACCGATCTCTACCAGCTCGCCATGCTGCAAGGGTACGTCGAGCAGGGGATGGAAGGGACGGCCGTCTTTGAGTTTTTCATCCGCAAGCTGCCGTCCAATCGTGCGTTCCTCCTGGCCGCCGGCTTGGAACAGGCGCTGGATTATCTGGAGACGCTGCGCTTCACCCCCGACGAGCTCGACTGGCTGCGCCGGCGGGGCGGATTCAGCGACCGGCTGATCGATTATCTGGGCCGGTTGCGTTTTACCGGCGACGTGCATGCCATGCCGGAGGGGACGGTCTTCTTCCCTCACGAGCCGATCCTGCGCGTCACGGCCCCGCTGCCCCAGGCGCAGCTGGTCGAAACGCGCCTGATCAATCTGCTCCACTTCGGGACGCTCGTCGCTTCGAAGGCGGTGCGGCAGGTGCTGGCGGCGCCCGGCAAATTGCTGATCGACTTCGGACTCCGGCGCGCGCACGGCGCGGAGGCCGGTTTGCTCGCGGCGCGGGCCTGCTATCTGGCCGGCATGGCCGGTTCGGCGACGGTGCTCGCCGAGCAGCGGTTCGGCGTGCCGGCCTACGGCACGATGGCCCATTCGTTCGTTCAGGCTCATGACGATGAACTGGAAGCCTTCGCCCATTTCGCCCAGGCCCAGCCGGAACACGTCACGCTTCTGCTCGACACCTATGACACCGAGGCGGCCGCGCGCAAGCTTCCGGCCCTCGCGGCGCGGTTGCGGAACGCCAACATCGCCATTCAGGCGGTGCGGTTGGACAGCGGCGATCTGGGCGAGCATGCCCGGCGGGTGCGGCGGATTCTTGATGACGCCGGCCTGAAGGAGGTCAGAATCTTCGCCAGCGGCAGCCTCGATGAGACGCTCGTCTCCGGATTGGTGGCGGCCGGGGCGCCGATCGACGGGTTCGGCATCGGCTCCAGCCTGGTCACCTCATCCGACGCGCCCTATCTCGACTGCGCCTACAAACTGCAGGAGTATGCCGGACGGGCCCGTCGAAAACGTTCCGAAGGCAAGGCCACCTGGCCCGGCCGCAAGCAGGTGTTCCGCCGATACGGCGCCGATGGTTGCATGGCGGAGGATTGGCTGACGCTGGAAGACGATGCCCTGGAAGGGGAGGCGCTGCTGCAGCCGGTCATGCAGGAGGGGCGCCGGCTGGCGGTCTCACCGCCGCTTTCGGCGGTTCGCGCCCGCGCGGCGGCGCAGGTGGCCGGTCTGCCTGAGGCGCTCCGGCGGTTGCGCGAGGCGCCCTCGTATCCGGTGTATATTGCCGACGCGCTGGTGCGGTTGGCCCGCCAGGTCGACGAACGGACGGCCTGACCCATGCCGTTTCAGAATCGAGAGGAAGCGGCCCGGTTGCTGGCCGACGCGTTGGCACGGTACCGCGTTCGTCCGACGGACCAATCGAAGCGGCGGCCGCTGATCCTGGCGATTCCGCGCGGGGCGGCCCCCATGGGGGCGATCATCGCCGACGCCTTGGGCGGGGAGCTGGATGTCGTGCTGGTCCACAAGCTCGGCGCGCCGGATAATCCGGAATTGGCCATCGGCGCGGTGGACGAGGCGGGGGCGCTCTATTTAAATGAGGAAGCCTCGGTGCTGCGGGTCGGCGAGGACTATCTTGAACGGGAACGGCAGGCCCAGCTCCAGTTGCTCCACCGCCGCCGGGCACTCTATACCGCGGCCCACCCGCCGGTCGATCCAACCGGCCGGATTGTTATTGTGGTTGATGACGGATTGGCCACAGGTTCTAGTATGATCGCGGCCTTGCGGGCGGTGCGAGCCAGGCGGCCGGCCAAGCTGATCGCGGCCACCGCCGTAGCGCCGGCCCAGACACTGGAGTTGATCAAGGAACTGGCCGATGAGGTGGTCTGTCTTGAGGTGCCGGAAATTTTTTATGCCGTGGGGCAGTTTTTTCTTGAATTTGAACAGGTTACCGATGATGAGGTCATCGCCATTCTCCAGCGGCGGCCCGCGGCTCAACCGGAAAAATCAGGGGATTGACCGCGCACGCCGTATGTGTCGGTTCGATGGCGGTTTTTCTCGATGATTTTCATCCGGAATCTCGAAAAAACTCTTGACACTTTTTTTGACCTGTGCTATTGAATGCACCTTGCCTGAAAGATGTAGCCTAAAAGAGCGAGGGGCCACATAGTAACATCCTGATCTTCTTCTAAAACTTAATCGCGACGATCGTACAACAGCTGTCTGGTGTTCGGAGATGTTTCAGTATGACACGGGTTCAAATTGTTAAAGGGGGCGAAGTGATGAGCAGCATGGCGAAGCAACTGTACGTCGCGACATTGGTCTTGGGTTTGATGGGGGCGGGACCTGGCTGGGCGGCCGATGAAATGGCGGCCGGCCATCAGCATGATGGGGCGGGGGCCTCATTGGCGGTCCCGGTGGCGGCGTCGCCGGAGTGGCAGGAGCAGCTCAAGGCCCAATTGAGCCGCGAAGACAGCATGGAAGGCCGTGCGGGTCTCTCGGACAAGGTCGATACGGCCATGCAGAAGCTCATGAATGAAATCGCCGAGGGCACAAATCACGCCGGCCATGAAGGCGGATCGGAAGGCGGCTTTGGCGGCATGGCCTCGATGCAGCAGATGGACCGGAGCTTCTTCCTGGGGCCGTCGAATGCGGCCGAAAGCGTGGCCACCGGCGGACACTGCCCGAAGGGCGCGCCGCGGAAGGAATTTGACATCACGGCCATCAACGTCGAGATCACGCTGAACCAGTGGCTCGATTATCATCCGGGTTACATGTATGCGCTGACCGAAACGCTCGACAAGGTCCGGGCGGAGGAGAAGCGGAACAAGGAGGCGCGGGACAAGGAGGGATTCGATCCGGGGGCGGTCTCCACCGGATTGCAGACCGATCTGATTCAACCCCTGAACATTCGCGCCAACCAGGGCGATTGCGTCCTGATCACCCTGCGCAACAAGCTGGACGGCGATGCCGTCAGCCTGCACATCCACGGCTCCAGCATGATCGTGCAGTCGACGGGCCAGGCCGCCACGATTGCCAACCCGGCCTCCACCGTCGCAGAGGGCAAATCCCAGACGTTTGAGTGGTACATCCGGCCGGACGAGCAGGAAGGCGCCCACACCTTCCACAGCCACGTCGGACGCGAGCAGGCCAGCCTGGGGATGATCGGCACCTTCATCGTCGAGCCGATGGGCTCCACCTACTTGAATCCGCTGACCGGCCAGGAGACCAAGAGCGGCTGGGAGGTGATGATCGCCAATCCCAGCATGCCCGATTTCCGCGAGTTCGTCCTGATCTATCATGAAATCGGCGACGAGTCGTTCCGGCCGTTGAACCGGCACGGCGAGATGATCCCGCAGCGCGACCCGAACACCGACGCCTACCGGCCGTCGGCCCGCGCGCTCAACTACCGGAGCGAGCCGTTCGGCGTGAACAACCTGGCGCTGCAGGAGAAATATTTCCATTTTGAAGATGAGTCGCTGGCCTACAGCTCCTACACCTTCGCCGATGCGCCGACCACCATTCCCCGTTCCTACATGGGCGATCCGGCCAAGTTCCGGCTGGTGCACGGCGGCGGCGAAGTGTTCCATTCACACCATCCGCACGGCGGCACCATCCGGTGGCTGCGACAGCCCAAGGCGGACGGCAAGGCTGACTTTCTGATGAACGCGGCCGCCAACGGACCGGTGAAGTTTCCGGAAGTGCGGACCACGTCCGACCGGGTCGACGTGCAGGTGATCGGGCCGTCCGAAGTGCTCGATCTGCAGACCGAGTGCGGCTCGGGCCTCTGCCAGCAACTGGCGGGCGATTTCCTCTTTCACTGCCACGTCGCGCACCACTACGTCGCCGGCATGTGGGGCTACTGGCGTGTCTATAACACCATCCAGGACGGCAACTACCCGCTCAGCAGCACCGACGTGATGCCGGCGCTCCAGGAGCTGCCGGACCGCAAGGGACGGATGCCCAAGGGGGTGACGTCCGATCAACTGGTCGGGAAGACGATGGACTGGTTCGACAAGAAGTGGAACATCACGAAGGACAAGAGCGACTGGTCGAAGGCCATTCCGGATGTGTCGGTCAAGGACTGGGTCAAGATGATGCTCCCGCCCGCGGGCCAACCGGGCCACACGGCGGATGAAAAGGGCCAGATCGAAGCCTACGATGCGACGGTCTGGGACTGGAGCTGGGACGGCACCAAGGCGCTGGGCGAACCGGAAGTGACCGGTGCGTTCCCGTGGCCGAAGTATGTCTCGCCGATGCCGGGCAAGCGGCCGCCGTTGCTGTTCGAGCCGAAGACCGGCAAGCTGGCGTGGCCGCACTTCAAGCCGCACCTGGGCAAGCGGGTGCCGTTTGCGCGCCATCACGGACCGGCGCCCTGGCTCGAGCCGATTCACATGGCCAAGGAAAACGGCGCATTGGCCACCGACCCCGGAAGCAAGGGCGCGGCCGGTCAGGAGACCAATCAGCCGGCCAAGCCGGGTGAGCAGGGACGGTGGAGTCTCTGTCCGGAGAATGCCGGTCGGAAACAGTACACGATTCACTTCATCCAGACGCCGATTCAGCTCAGCAAAAAGCTGGGCAAGCAGGAGGCGGTCGTCGATCCGAATGGTCTCCTCTATGTGCTGAAGGAGGAGGAGGACCAGGTCCGCTCGAGCCCGGCCAGCGAGAAGGCCATTCCGCTGGTCTACCGGTCGAGCGTCTATGACTGCGTCGATGTCATTTTGAAGAGCGAGTGGCTGGACAACGACACGACGAACTTCCAGATGTCGAAGATCAACATCCACCCGCACTTCATCCAGTTCGACAACCAGGCCTCCGACGGCGTGATCACCGGCTTTTCCTACGAGCAGGCGGTCCGGCCGTTCACGGAGATGAAGAAGGAGAAGCAGAAGGACGGCCATATCAAGGGGATGCCCACGCCGATGAACGCGGTTCTGACCGAGGACGCGAAGGCGGGCGCCACGTCGATCAAGATCAAGATGGCCGAGGGGGCGACGCCGTTCCACGCCGAGAACACCCTGATGATCGGGGCCGACGAGTCCAAAACGTCGGAGATCCTCTGGGTCAAGGAGGTCAAAGGCGACACCGTCACCTTTAGCGAGCCCGTCCGGTTCGACCACAAGAAGAACGAGATTGCCACGGTCGAATTCGTCCGCTACCGGATGTGGGTCGATGCCGATGTCGGGACTGTCTTCTGGCACGACCATGCGTTCGGCGCGACCACCTGGCCGCACGGCGGCGTGGGCGCGATGATCGTCGAGCCGTACGGTTCCACCTATCATGACCCGAAGACGGGTGCGCCGATTCGCAGCGGCCCGATCGCCGATATTCACTCGACCGAACCGATCGGCTACGGCGTGAACGGCAGCTTCCGGGAGATGGTGGTGATGCCGCATGACACGGTGCCGACCACGGCGCAGGTCGTTTCGCAGGGCAATCCGCCCGGGCAGACGATCCAGGCCGCGATCGATGCGGGGCAGACGATCTCGTTCACCATGCCCTACAACCTCGATCCGGTTGCCGTCAAAATGCTCAACGGCGGAACCCACACGACCGGGGGCGGGCTGAATTTCCGCGCCGAGTCGGTGGCGCGGCGCTTGAAGGACAACCCGGATCCGGCCTGGATCTTCTCCAGCCTCAAGCATCAGGATCCGAGCACGATCATGCTGCGCGCCTATCTGGGCGACACGATCGTCTTCCGGCTGCTGCACACGCTGATGAACGAGTCGCACACCTGGCACGTGGCGGGCCATCTGTTCCGGACCGAGCGGTATGCCAAGGATTCCGACCTGCGCAATGCGCATCACGTCGGGATCGCGGAGCGGTATGATCTGGTCAGCAAGGCGGGCGGCGCCCAGCAGATGGCGGGCGACTACCTGCATTACAACGGCCGCGCCTCGCATCTGTCGGAAGGCAGCTGGGGGATCATCCGGGTGCTGGACAAGGAAACGGCCGACCTGCAGAAACTGCCGGGCCGTGACGTGATTCCCTCGTCGGCCAAGTCGGTCTGCCCGGCGGACGCGCCGGTCAAAAGTTTCAGCGTGGTCGCGGTCGACCGGGCGCTCAAGTTCAACGACAAGGCGCCGGATATGATCGAGGTCGATTTTGACCGGAAACTGCAGGTGAGCAACCCGACGGGCAAGATCTTCATGCTCGAAGGGGAGAAGCAGAAGGTGGCCACCGGGATGCAGCCGATGCCGTTGACCCTGCATGTGAACGTGGGGGACTGCATCAAGGTCACGCTCAAGAACGAGCTCAAGAGCGGCCGGGCCTCGTTCAGCGCCGATGCCCTGGCGTTTGATCCGAAGGATTCCCACGGCGTGAATGTGGGCAACAACCCCGGGGATCAGACGGTCGGGCCGGGCCAGAGCCGGGTCTACACCTTCTATGCGCCGCCGGAGTATGGCGAGACGGCCGCGTTGGTCTGGGACTGGGGCAATTTCATCAACAACGTCCGGGACGGGCTGTTCGGGGCGATCATCGTCGGGCCGAAGGGGTCGAAGTATCGCGATCCGGCCACGGGCGAGGATGTGACGCTCAAGAACGCGTGGCAGGCGGACGTGCTGGTGGATCGCTCCGTGCCGGAGAACGCCCTGCGGCCCGACTACCGGGATGCGTCCCTCTTCTTCCAGGAAGAGGACAACATCATCGGGACCTCGTTCATGCCCTACCTGCAGCAGATTGCGGGACTGACGGGCGTGAACTACCGGAGCGAGCCGTGGGCCTATCGGGAAGAGGCCGGCTGTGAGATGGGCAATATGTTCACGGCGTGCGTGGTGGCGGAAAAAGACGGCACGCCGGTGACGCCGACCATCCTGGCTCATGCGGGCGATCAGGTGAGAATCCGCGTCTTCGGCGCGTTTGATGAGCAGAACCAGATCTTCAGCATCGAGGGGCATGAATGGCCCTTCAAGCCGAACATGGTGGGGGCCGATATGTTGAGCAGTCTCCAGTTCGGCGGCTCGGAGTATCTGGATGTCTACCTCAAAGAAGGCGCCGGCGGGCCGTTTGCCCTCCCGGGTGACTACATCTGGCAGAACCACCGGATGCCGTATGCGGCGGCCGGGGAATGGGGCTATCTGCGGGTGCTGCCGGCCGGGGATCGCCGGATCCAACCCCTCAATCGCACAGGCGGCATGGGGACGCAGACGGCTGAAACACCCGAGCAGGGGACGCCCAAGGCGGATGCCGGTTCCGAATCGGCGTCCGGCCCTGTGTCAATGCTGCAGAAGTAGCGTGTTGTCATAAGAGGTGGCTTTGTGCTCGGGGTAGGGGGTGATCCCCCTGCCCCGAGTTTGTTACAATGAATGTCTTCGGTCATTGATGCGGTCAGGAATAGAGCATAGATCAATGGTGAATGACAGACGTCATCAACGCCTGGCGGCACGCGGGGCGATCTTGAGCCTGGTTTTTTCGCTCTGCTGGCTGGCCGGATCGGTCTTCAGCCCGGCCTACGGGTATGAAGAGCGGCCGGTCAGGGACGGCGGCGCGCTGACCGGCCGGGTGATCTTGAACGGCCCGGTGCCCGAACCACGGGT
>JACQCE010000014.1 GCA_016201765.1 Nitrospirota bacterium | reverse complement strand
TTAAATCAGCCGATTCCCGCCTTTCACGTTGACTTCTCACCAGGGATCGTATTATATAGCCCCGATGTTGAACCGTTCCCCTTCGGCCATGAGTATGCTCTCGCGCCGGGTCCTCATCGGCGGGTGCCTTGTCACCCTTCTTGGCTGCGGCGCCTCGCTGCTGCAGGAAATCTCCCAGGCCCAGTACGCCATCAAAACCGCCCAGGAGGCCAAGGCCGACCAGTACGCCTCCGATCTGCTGCTGAGCGCCAAATCCAGCCTGGACGAAGCGATGCTGCTGCGCAACAATCAACGGCAGGACGCCAGGGAACTGCTGCTGCGGGCGCAACTGCAGGCTGAAGTGGCCGCCGAACTGGCCAAAGAACGGGCCGTGGCCGAACAACTGCAAGCCGTGAGGGATCAACGCGACGCCGCCAAGGCCGCGGCGGAGAAGGCGGAACAGGCGGCGCAGGCGGCCAAGGCGGAAGTGGGCAAGCCGGTGCTCACGCCATGACGCGCCGGCTGCGGCGCCTCGCGCGGCGCCTCACGACGGCGGCCCCGATCGTCATCATCGCCGCGGGCTGCGCCGTGCCCACCTCGCTCAGCCCCACGGCGCAGCTGGTCGACCAGGCCGCGCACGCCGTCCAGCTGGCCGAATCCGAGGGGGCGGTACGGTACGCGCCCGATGAATTTCTCAACTCGAAAACGGCGCTGATGGAGGCGACAACGGCCCAGTCCGAGGGAAGCCACTCCTCCGACTTCTCCTTCAAAGAACGCCGCAATCAGAACGCCCGCATCGCCGCCTACCGGGCCTGGCAACAGGCGGAACTGGCCAGCACCAAGGCCCGGGCCGCCAAGGCGCGGGACGCCATCGCCGCGCTGAAATCGGAGACGTCCCGTTACCAGATCGACACACAGCGGTTCCAGGCGGAGGAAGAGGCCGCGAAACAGGCGCGGGCCAAGGAGATCGCGGAGGCGGACAGGAACCGGGCGATGGCCAGGGCCGACTCGGAAGCCGCCGCCAAGGAACGGGCGCTGCGCGAGAAAGCCGAGGCCGAATTGTTCGCCGCCAGGGAGACGGCGGAAAAAGAGCGGGCGCTGCAACGGAGCCAGGAGCTGGAACGCGCCAGGCAGGAGCTGGAGGCGAAGCTCAGGGACGCGATGAAGGAGATCGCCCAGGTGCGGGAAGAGAATCGGGGGCTCATCATCAGCCTCTCCGATATCCTGTTTGACTTCGGGAAGGCGACCCTGCTGCCGCCCACACAGAGCAAGCTGGCTCAGCTGGCTAAAATTCTCTCCGCCTACGCCGACCGGAAGATCATCGTGGAAGGCCACACCGACAACATCGGCGGGGACGCCTTCAACCTGCAACTGTCCGAAGCCCGGGCAGAGAGCGTCCGCAACGCCCTGATCGACAATGGCATCTCTCCCGATATGATCAGCGCCGTGGGGTTCGGGAAAACGAAACCGGTCGCATCGAATGACACGGCCGCCGGCCGGCAGCAAAACCGGCGGGTGGAAGTCGTCGTGCTAAACCCCACAGCCACGGCCCCATCCGGTGAGTCTACACCTTCCAGCGAAACGAAAACCGCCCCCGCCGTTCCAACAACGCCCGCACCGCCGGCGCCGGCCGCGCCCCCTGCTCCCCAGGCTCCCCGGGCTCCCTAACCGCGGCACAGGATCTTATCCCCCGGTCGTTGCCGGGGGACCGGATTCAAACAACCGGTGCTGTGACGCGGGGAGCATGACCGGCCGGTCTATTGAAGTCAGGGGGAGATGCTCAGCTCCCCCTGAATAATTTATCAGTGGGGGCCCGTGCGGCGCAGTGGCTCCTCCGATGCCCCCACACCCCCGGCCCCATCGCCTACACTTCAAACAATCGGCGGAGCTCCGTTGGCAAAACAATTGGCTTGCCGGCCCGATCAAGCCAGAGATGTGTCGTCGCGCCGGTCGCGATCCGCTTTCCGGTTGTCAACAATCGGAGATCGTAGTCGAATTGGAGTTGCCGACGATTACCTGACGCAAGTCGGGTGCGTACCACCACTTCGTCGTCGTACCGGGCCGGCGACAGGTACCGGCAGGTGGCTTCCGTCACCACCAGCAGATAGCCTTCCTCCTCCAGCTTTCGATAGTCGATGCCGGCGCGCCGGCACCATTCGGTCCGGCCGATTTCAAACCAGACGAGGTAATGCGACGAATAGACGATCCCCTGCCCGTCGGTTTCGGCATAGCGGACGCGGAACGTTGTCTCCACGCCCTCCGCAGGCACATGGTGCGTCTTCCGTGTCATCTTCGCCGCGCATCGTAGCGGGCCTCGCCCGCAATGTCAATCCGCTCGTGTTTTGTGTTTTCTTCTACCCCTTAATCCCTAATCCGCTTTTTCCTCACTAATCCTTAATCCGCCCTTTCCCGTTTAATCCCCTTGACGCACGGCCCGCTTCTGGCGGATGATGGGCCTGGTCATGAGTGATCCGGCATCCAATCTCACCCGCGTGCATCTCTTCATCTCCGGCCAGGTGCAGGGAGTCGGCTTTCGGGCCAAGGCGCAACGCCAGGCCGAAACGCTCGGCGTCAACGGCTGGGTGGCCAATCTCCCCGACGGCCGCGTTGAAGCGGTGATCGAAGGCGAGCCCGCGCTGGTCGACCAACTGGTCGACTGGTGCCGCTCGGGACCGGCCCGCGCCACGGTGACCGATGTCACGATTGCGCAGGAACCGGCCGCCGGCGAGTCGTCCTTTTCAATCCGGTATGTCTGACCGCCGCCCGCACGGTCGTTGCCGATTCCGTTTCGCGTGAATTGGCATTCACACCGCGCCGGCCTGATCCTCATGCTGCTGGCCGCCGTCTGCATCGGCCTTCAGGCCTACTTCGTCAAGCTGGCGGCGGACTACACCGGCCCGGCCGAGATCGCCCTGTTGCGTTTCACGGCCAGCTACCTGATTGTCCGGGCGGCGATGGCGGCCGGCTGGGTGACGATCAACCTGGTCAACTGGAAAGGGGTGGCCATCCGGGCGATCCTGGGCGGCGCCGGCAATCTGCTCTATTTTTATGCGATCGCGCGGACTGAGTTGGGCCATGCGATCGTCCTGCTCTACACCTACCCGATCTTCGCCAGCCTCTACGATCATTGGTGGCAGACCCGCCGCGGCGCGGGCGGCGCGGGATTGACCCTCCCGGCGGGCGCGGCGCTGCTGGCGTCGTTTGCGGGGATCGGCCTGATCGTCGATCCGTCGCTCGACTCGTTTCACCTCGGGGATCTCCCGGCGCTGCTCTCCGGCATGCTGGTGGGCGGCGCGATCGTCTCGCTCAAAGAATCGAGAAAAACCGACAGTGCCTGGACGATTTTTCACTACTTCAACCTCACCGGCATGGCCTTGAGCCTGCCGCTGGCGATCGGCCACTGGTCGGCGCCGCCGGCCGCCAGCCTTGTGCCGTTAACCGGCGTCGTGCTATTTTCCCTGCTGGGACAAATGGGCATGACCGTCGCCTATCGTCAGATCAGCACGGCGGAGGGGGGCGTGCTGTCCACGGTGGGGGCGGTGGTGGGCACGGGCCTGGGCATTCTCTTGCTGCATGAACCCGCCACCCCGGGCTTTCTGACCGGCGGCCTGCTCATCATCGCCAGCGGAATCTACCTGACCAGGCGGACCGCTCCCATTGCGCCAGCACCGGGAAACACCCCGTGACCGGACGCGCGCTCGTCACGGGCGTGCTGCTCTGGGGGCTGCTCGGAGCGATCGCCTGCGCTGAAGAGCCCTACCGCACGCCGCTGGCCGGGGACGCCTACACCACCACGCTCTTCGGCAGGGAGGTCAGCACCCCGCCCCGCGACCGCACCAACGTGACGGCCCTCGATCTCGGCGTCTACTGGGTGCCAGACATCAAGGACGAGACGGTGTCGCCCTTCGGAGCGCTCTACCTCTGGCGAAACCTGGACAACGGCACGAAACGGTTTCGCGGGGTCATGAACGGCATCTACGATGACATCCGGTACACCACCACCCCCGCGTTCCTGGGCGGCACCGAGGCGGTTCTCACGTTCGCAAATTACACGGTTCCCGTCGCCCAGTCGGAATATGTCGAAGGGGTGGAGATCGATGATTCGCTCTATTGGTTCCAGGCGCAGCTCGGCCTCGGGCTGGGCTATTCCACCAAACTGGCCCCCGGCCTCCAGGACAATATCGCCGAGATCTCGCTGACCTACGAACCCGGCTTCCTGGCCTTCAGTGAAAGCACCGATGCCTCGCCGGGATATGTCGTGCCCCGGAATACCTACGAGGGACGGGTGCATCTCCGTCTCCGGGCCGACGCCATGACGCGAAACGTCATGGAGCTGGCCCATCGGGGCATCTCGGGTGGCATGGACCTCGTCTACGGCCACCGCGCCCATTGGGAGGATTGGGGGGGAGACCCGGCCTTCGGCATGTCCGACGGCGCGTCGCACCGCACCTGGTCGACCGCAAGCGCCTACGCGGTGGCGGCGGGCGGCGTGCCCTTCATCGAGGACGAACGTCACCGGCTGATCGTGCGCCTGCACGGCGGCGCCGGATCGGACGTCGACCGCTTTTCCGCGTTCCGTCTGGGCGGCGGCCCCGGCGGCGACGAGGCGGAAACACTGTCCCGCCCGATCTCCTCGGGCGCGGCCTTCAACGAATTCTTCACCGACTTGTACGGCGTCGCCAGCCTGGAATACCGGTACGAGCTGCTGTTCTTCCTCTATCTCCACCTGAAAAACTCCGTCGCATGGATCGACCGGTACCGGTTTCAAACCGCGGGAATCACCGGGCCTGCGGCGGATGAGGTCGACACCATCGCCTTTGTCACCGTCGCCGTGACCACCGGCTTTTTCTGGAATTCCGAACTGGACATCTGGTACACCCACGCCTTCGGCGTGCTGCGCGACATCGCAGGGAATCCCCGATTTGGGGGGAATGCGCTGGTGATCTCCTGGGCGCGGGAGTTTTGACCCTGGGCATGATTTCTCACCGGTCGACGAGGTTGACAAGCCGTTTCGGGCTGTTACACTCAATCGACCATGGAACAATCCGCCTCCTCCGTCCTCCAGGCCCCCCCGGACGCCCTCACCGTTTTTCGCCGGGCCCACAGCCTGGGCGCCCTCGTGCAACGATGGGAATTTGAGCAGACCATTCAAGGGTTTGACGAGATGTCGATCGTCGAAATCCACAAGGGCATGGCGTCGGATCTCGGCAAGTGGCTTGAGAGGGAGGGGCTCCACACCTTTTTGAGCGAGTCTGAGCGGGGGCTGGTCGTCATGCCGCTGGGCCACTGGCAGACCGATCTGGTTGAAGCGGTCGGCTGGCGGTTGGAGCCGCTCGGCATTTTTGCCTGGGCACTCTCCTTGATCAAAACCCTCCCGCCCTATGACCGCCGCTTCAGTCAGGATGACCTGCTCATGCGTCTGAAAATCGGCAAACCGCTGCAACCGCCGGCCACGCTCCACCTGCGATCAGCCGGGGAATTGCAGGCCGCCCACCGGACCGCCCGACTGTGGGAATGGCGGGCACAAGCCGCCCAACGCCCGATGGGAGCCGACCAGCCCGATCCGATGAATCCGGACGGCCACCCCACCTCCATCGCCGCACAGGCCGCGGGCGCGTGGAAGGAAGGGCTCCTGCCCGAACCGATCGGAGAGGATTTTCCCGCCTTCGGCCGCGCTTACGCCTCGCTGTCCCGCCAACAGATCGACCTGCTGGCCGCCATCGCCGAACAACGGGCCGCCGCGCTGGGCTGGCTCTGCGGCCAGTAACGACACCCCCGAGCCGTTCCGGAAACGCGCGTTTTGCCATCGCTTGTATGGGGGGATATTTTCTGCCAGATCCGATTGACAATTCCGCATTTCTTGATACGGTTAGAATCGACGGAGCCGACAATGACGACGGACACCCACAGGCCACGCCGATCCCGCACCGCCGCCGGACTCCTGAGCGGCCTGCTGTGGCTCCTTGTTGCGGCCGCCGCAGGGCCGGCGTCAGCCCAACCGCCCGAAGCACCGGACCCGGCCGCCTCTTCGCATGTCACGGCCGGCATGATCCAGGCCAGACTCCAGGCCGATCGTCATTATCGCAACGGCCTGGCCTACGGGGAACAGGGCCGGTTCGCCGATGCGGTCAGGGAATTGGCGGCGGCGGTGGCGCTGGATCCCACGGATGCGGACGCCCACGTGTCGCTCGCCGAAGCCGAGGCCGAACTGGGGCACTTTGACGCCGCCGTGGCGTCGCTTCAACGCGCGCTGGCGTTGTCACCCCGACATCTCGACGCCCATGATGACCTCGCCCGCATTTATCTGGAGCGCAAGCAATTCGATCTGGCCTGGCGGCACGCCCGGGTCATTCAAGGCCTCAACCCCGCCATGGCCAACACGCTGATCGGCACGCTTGAACGCGTCTCCGCGCCGTCCCGTTAACCATCCCCGCCGTCGCGCCCCCCCTCTCCAACGGTCCGACCGAGAGTGCAACCGCGCCTTGACAGTCGTCCTGCGGTTGATTAGGCTACGACCTCATGTCCGACCGGTACACCGATGACCAGATCGTGGCGCTGCGCCGGCAGTTGTTCCAACGAATTGCCGAATTGCAGGAATTGAACACGGACTGCCAGAATTACGCGCTGGACCAGGTCATCAACGAACGGATGGACACCTATTTCCGGCTGGAGGAACGGCTGGAGGAGATCAACACGCTCTGCCTCCGGATCGGGCAGGAACTGGAGGAAAGCGACGGTTTGGCCGCGCTCCGCCAGCTGGACGGCCGCCTCAACTTCATCGAAGACTGTTTCGATGAAGTGGAAAGTGAAATCCGCGACCGACCCCGCCGGCGCCGACGACGCCGGTTCAATTTTGCCGACTTTTTCCGTCAATGGTCCTCCGCCTCCAGCGGACAACCGGGCGCCCCGGAGGGGGCCGGCGAAATCGGCTCGGCCGCCGAAGCCTATCGGGAACTGGGCGTGACGGCCGAGAGCGACGCGCGCGCGGTCATGGCCGCCTTCCGCCGCCTGGTCAAGGAGCTGCACCCGGACGCGCGGGGCGGCGACCGCAGCACCGAGCCGAGGCTCCGGCGTATTGTGGCCGCGTATGAATTCCTCAAACGGTATCCACGTCCCGAGTCATGATGTCCGTCAAATCCCCAAGCATGGGCACAGCCCTCTCTAACCATGCGTACGGCGATGGGGGTTGCAGGGGGAGAAGCGCCTCTCCCCCTGATCACATAGCCGCCGCGTATAAATTCCTCAAACGCTATCCACGTCCCGAACCATGACGCCCCTCATGCGCCACATCCTGCCCGTTGCGACGCTGTGCGCGATCGTCGCCGCCGGTCCGGCGGGCTGCGCGCATGGCCGTCGCATGACGGAGATCCGGACGTTCGAGACCGGGTATTTCCAACTGCTGCAGCGCGCCGATTATGACCTCGCCTACGAGTCGCTTCACCCCGACATCAAAGTCCTGCTCCCCCTTGACCGCTATCGGACGTTTTTCACCGTGTTGACCGACACCCTCGGGCCGATGAAGTCGTGGAGGCAGCTTCCCAATGCCCAGGATCACGTCCCGCTCCTCGAGCGGGAACGGCGCCGTGATCCCCTCCCGCCCGATCAGCCCAAACGAATGCTGGAAACCTCCTACCGCCTGCAATTCGAAAAAGGACAGACAACACTGGTGATTCGCACCGGCTGGGACAAGGAGAGGATGGTCATCCGGGGACAGTTTCTCTGTTGCGCGGACGCGCCGACCATCGCCGCGCTGCAGGCCCTCGCCCAGGAGCGCGGCGTGGGCGATCTGTTCGGAGTCAAACCCCCGCCACAAACGACCCCCAGGAAGGCGCCGGCCGGCGGACCTGATCCGAACAGTCCCTAATCCACGCCCGCCGGATCCGCTCACCGTTCCATGCTCGTCACCGCACGGCTGGGTAGTGGGTCAGTTTCATGGATTCAACCGTGGCAAAAATGGGGACACGTCCCAAATTTCGTTGATCGCCGCGCGCCGCATGAGGAAATTGGGACGTGTCCCTATTTTTGACAGGTCACGGTGAGACTGCCCCACTACCCTCGGCTGTTGGGACTGGACAGACCCCGCAGGATTTGGATAGAATAGGGCGACTTTTTTGCTGAATCACCAACACAATGACGGTGGATCACTCACGATGACAAGAGCAGGTGTGCTGGGACGGACGGCGTGGGTGATCATGGCGGTCTGGCTCCTGGCCGGGCTGCCGGGCACGCCGGTCGTGGGATCAACGGCGGCGGCCATGTACCAGTGGACGACACCCGACGGCACCATCGGCCTGACCGATGACCCCGGTCGCATCCCCGATCAGTACCGGCACACCGCGAAACCCTACCAGGCTCCCGAAGTCCAGCCGCCCGTGAATCGCCCGACGGCCAAGGCGGGGGCGCCGGCAGTGCCCGCCCCCGGAGCGGCTGCGCCGTCGGAGACGGAGGTCGATCAGAACGGCCACGACCGGGCGTGGTGGCAGACGCAGGTCCGGGATCTGACCGACCAACGGGCCGACCTGGTCAAGGAACGCAACGAACTCGAGCAGAAATTCAACCAGCTGCATTATTTCGGCCGGGAAACCACCGAGGAGCTCAACCTTCAGCAAGCGATGCAGGCACAACTGGACGACCTCACCAACAAGATCAACACCATTGACCATCAACTGACCGCCAGCCTGCCCGATGAAGCCCGACGGGCCGGCGCCCCGCCGGGCTGGCTTCGCAACTGATGATGCTGCGCATTTCCGCCGACGGCAAGAGCGACATCGGCAAGGTCCGTCAGACCAATCAGGACGCGTTTGCGTTCGATACGACGAATCATCTCTATGTGGTGGCCGACGGCATGGGCGGCCATTCCGGCGGAGAGATCGCCAGTCACAAAGCGGTCGACGCGCTGATGGCCGCCATGCTTGAGGAAATCACCGTCAGCGCCGAATCGGAAAGCGGCAACGGCGCGAGGGACGCGGCCCTGGTCCGCGCCATCGAGGCGGCCAACAGCCACGTCTTCCGGATGGCTTCGGAGGATCGCAAACTGCAGGGCATGGGCACCACGCTGGTGGCGCTCCGCGTGTTCAATTCCACCGCGTCGATCGGCTCGGTGGGCGACAGCCGGGTCTATCTCTGGCGGGGCCAGCGGCTGCGCCAGGTGACGCGCGACCATTCCCTCGTCAACGAATACGTCCGGTTGGGCACGCTCTCGGCCGAGGAAGCGTCGACCCATCCGCTCAAACACATCATCAGTCGCGCCATCGGCGTGCATCCAACGGTCGAGGTGGATCACTTTCCCGTTCCGCTCCGGGAGGACGATCTGTTCATTCTCTGCTCGGACGGCCTGACCAACATGCTGGACGACAACGACATCAGCGAGACGCTGACGGCGGTGGGCAACAAGCCGGCGGCGCTCTGCACCGAACTCATCGCCCGCGCCATCGCCAAGGGCGGGCTGGACAACATCACCGTGGTGGTCGTGCACTGCGAGTCGGTCTGATGCACTCCTCCGACGCCGAGTGGTCTTCGACCCCCGGGCGCGGGCGCCCGGCCGCGATCAGACAGCTGCTGGCCGTCGGTCTCGACCGCGGCCGGCTGGGCGGGCTGAGCGCGGTGACCGCCCCGCACATCAACCTGTTCGTCACGTCGTCGCCGCAAAAAGCGCTGCTCTGGACGCGGCTCGAATCACTGGATGCCATCCTGCTGCGGTTCGGCCCGCCGGTGGAGCAAGCCCTGGATCTCGTCCAGGCGCTGATCGAAGCCAATCCGGCGCCGCCGATTCTGCTGCTGGTCGAGCCGGAGGCCGAGGCCGTCGCGCAGCACCTCGCACGCCGGCACATCTGCGCTGCGCAACCCGCCTCCATCACGGCGGAGCAGTTGCAGCAGCAGGTCCTGCAACTGCTGGGACCGCGGAGCCCCATGAGCACTCCCATGGGGCGGAGTCCTGAGCAAAGGCCTCCGGTCAAAGCGGAGGCCCATGTCGAAGGGTCACCAGGACGCCAGACCGGCCCACGGCCGCCGGCGCCCGTCCACCACCCCATACATTCAATACCGTCGGTCCAGCCGACTGTTTCCACTCAACCAATCGCAGCCGCCCCGCCTCCCCCGCCGCCGGGTCAACCCTTCGCGGACACACCGGCGCCGCTCCATGCGCCCGCCGTCGGCGGCCCGCGCGTCCCGGCGCCGCAACCCCACGGGGAGATCGCAGCGCCGGCGGCGCCGACCGGATGGGAATTGCCCTTTCTGGACCAGTTGGTGATTGAACTGGCCCACCGGCTCAAGAATCCGCTCGTGTCGATCAAGACGTTCACACATCTCTTGCAGGAACGCTTCAACGACGCGGACTTCCGCTCCCGTTTCTATGGGATCGTGAACAACGACGTCGTGCAATTGAATGATATCGTGGACCGGTTGCTGGAATTCACCGAATTCAGCCGTCCCTATCCCAAGCTGCTGACGCTGGCGGATGAACTGCGGCAGGCGAAGGAATCGATCGAGCCGTTCCTCCAGGGCCGTCAGATGACGATTCAACTGATGGCGCCGGAGTCCACCCCGGCGGGCCAGGCCGTGCCGTTGCAGTTCCACGCCGATCCGACGCAGTTCCGCTACCTGCTCAAACAACTGCTGCTCGACAGCGCCATGACGGCGCCCGTCGGAGGGAACCTGCAGGTTCGTCTGACCGGCCGGCACGCCGGCCGGACCGACGGCGAACCGGCCTGCGCCATCGTCATCGACACGGTCATGTCGTCCGCCGCGCCCCACCTGCACGAGTGGCTGAGCCTGGAACTGTTACTGGCGAAAAATTTGATGGAGCGCCATCGGGGCACCGTCGCCGTCACCGTGGATGGCGGCGGAGGCGGACGGGGGGAACACCGGCGGCGGCGCGTGACCGCGACGTTCCCGCTGCAGGCGCAGCCACGCCACGACAACCATGCCCACGACGGTTATACAAGACCCGCCGCGCCCGTCACGACGGACCGGCGGCGGATTCCCCTCTCCATCGCGTTCCGCGAGCGCCGACTTTCGCCGCGCCGGCAGGAGCACCGCGCCATCACGTTTGACGACCGCCGGCGTTCTCCAGGCTGACGGCCGGCTCCGGAACCGCCATGCCCGCCACGATCCTGATCATCGATGACGAACCGAGTGTGCGGGAGTCGTTGAAAGCCGTCCTGGGCGTCTCCCCATCGGGACCGTCCGCGGCCGACACGGACGAGTCCTACACCATCCTGCAGGCCGACTCGGGCGAGCAGGCCCTGACCATGGTTCAGGGAACCCGGCCCGATCTGATTTTGCTGGACATCATCATGCCGGGGCTCGACGGCATCGCGGTGCTGGAACGGCTGCGGGCGAAGGACCGGTCGACGCCCATCATCATGCTCACCGCCACCAAGACGGTGAGGACCGCCGTCGACGCCATGAAGCTCGGCGCGACCGATTACCTGACCAAACCGTTCGACGTAGACGAACTCAAGATGATCGTCCGCCAGGCGCTGGAGCGCGGCTCTCTCGAGTTGGAAGTCCGCCGTTTACGGGACGAGCTGGCACACCGGTACGGCATGGACCAGATGATCGGCAAATGCACGGCCATGCAGGAGGTCTTCGCCAAGATCGATCAACTGGCCGACGCCAAGACCACCGTGCTGATCACGGGCGAGAGCGGCACCGGCAAGGAGCTGGTGGCCCGCGCGCTCCACTACAAGAGCAAACGGCGGGAGAAGCCTTTCGTCGCCATCAATTGCGCCGCCATTCCCGACACGCTGATCGAAGCGGAACTATTCGGCCACGAAAAAGGCGCCTTCACCGACGCGCAACAACGCCGCCTGGGGCAGTTCGAAACAGCCAACCAGGGCACGCTCTTTCTGGATGAAATCGCCGACATCAGCGCCGGGACCCAGGCGAAACTGCTCCGCGTCCTGCAGGAGAGGGAATTCACCCGGCTCGGCGGCACGCAAAGCATCAAGGTGGACGTCCGCCTGATCACCGCCACCAACAAAGATTTGGAATCGGCCATGCGGAAGGGCGCGTTCCGGGAAGACCTCTACTACCGGATCAACGTCGTGCCCATCCATCTGCCTCCGCTCCGGGAGCGCCGGGAGGACATTCCCCTGCTGCTCCGCCACTTCATCACCAAAAAATCGGCCGACCGGGGCCAGTCGGCCAAGCAGATTTCATCCGACGCGCTCTCATTGCTCACGCACTACCCCTGGCAGGGCAACATCCGGGAGATGGAAAACGTCGTCGAACAGATCCTGACGCTCTGTGACGCCGACCAGATCGCCGTGGATCACCTGCCGCTTCGCTTGCGCAGCGGCACCAAGGGCTCGCAGATGAAGGAGGAGGTCACCACCGGAATTCGAACGGGAATTGATCGTCGACGCGCTCAAGCGGGCCAACTTCGTGCAGACGCAGGCCGCCCAGTTGCTGGGCATCAGCCGGCGGATTCTCAAATACAAGATGGACAATCTGGGAATCACCGGCCCCGAAAGCCTGGGACAGCAGTGACAATCATCACTAAAGATACAGAGCGAAAGCAGATTCATCTCAAGCTGCTGAGGGAAGCGATTCGGGGGCTTGAAGATGCGGAGGCCGGCCGCACCGTTTCCCTGAAAAAACTCAAAGCCCGCTATGGCCGGTAACTGAAACCACTAGCAACTCTCCTTCGACCTCAGCCGGTTCTGGCTCTAGCAGCCGCTTCGAAGCCTTAGCCTTGACAGCCTCCACAGGCCTGCTACTCTCATTTCATCATGGCCCATTCAATAAAACACTACATCTGCGCGTCCATTGTCTGCGGCGTGCTGCTCGCCGGACCAGCAACGGTCGAAGCGAAGAGCGATAGGGAAAAAACCGGTTTGATTGGGCCGGTCAAAACCGTGGTTGAGGAGAGCGGTCCAGCAGAAGGGGACGGGAGGGGTGTACTATTTTTTAGCACAACCTTTAATGTCGATGGCATGGAGATAGGGAAAGAGTCCGGCATCATTATTCATAGCAACTCAGCCCATGACACAGTCAAAAAATCCACTGCCACATACGACCCAAATAAAAAAGCTCGGGAGTTTCTTTCCTACTCCTACACCAAAGAGGATGGAACCGATTACGAAGACGGATTTTTCACAGGCAAAGATATTGACACGTTTGATGCTCACGGCAACATGATAAAACATGACGTTTACGAAGCCGATGGCTCTATACAGTCCAGTCACGAATACCGCTATGACAACAAGGGGAATATAACCGAGGATATTTCTTACAGGGCAGACGGTTCAAAATCGAGCACTGAAAGCACCATTCATACGTACGATGAAAAAGGACACCTTGTTAAATCTGTCACCCATGACGGGAAAGGTTCCAGCGTTAAAGTAATTTACCGCTATGACACAACCGGCCGCATGACCGAACAATCTCTGTATGATACAGATGGTTCGCTCGCACAATACTATCGATACGATGAAGCTAGGCGAGAAACAGAGCGATCTTTTTACAGCTCGGACAATTCACTTGCTGAGAAAAGAACTATGAAATATGACGAATTTGACTCTCTCGGTAATTGGATCAAAAAGATCGAGACCCTCTGGGCATACGAGAATGGTTCGCTCTCTCGCCGTGATTCCTTCCTCGTGAAACGAACCATCACCTATTATTAGGCAACCGTCACGTACAGCCCAGGGGCGTAGGGGCATCCGAGGATGATCTACCGCTTCCGCACGGGCCCCCACATCACAATCATCACCGCCGCGCCCCTACAGCAATCCCTGCCGTTTCAGATAATCCAGATCGATCTTCGGCGCGGCGCCCCCCTGATCCGCCCGGTCGCCCGTCAGCAACCGTTCGAGATATTTCGCCATCAGATCGGCTTCCAGATTGACAGCGGCGCCGGCGCCCTTGACCCCCAGCGTGGTCGCCTTGGCCGTGTGGGGGATGACTGAGACAGCAATGTGATCGTCGCCGACCGCGTTGATCGTCAGACTCACGCCGTCCACGGCGATCGAGCCCTTCCCGGCGCAATAGCGGCGCAGCTCCTTGGGAATCTCGATCGTCAGCAGCAGCGCGTTGCCCTCCTGCTTCCGGTCGCGGATCCGGCCGACGCCGTCGACGTGGCCGCTCACGAGGTGGCCGCTGACGCGGCCGTTGTACCGGAGCGATCGTTCGAGATTGACGCCGTCGCCGACGACGAGTTGTCCCGCGGTGGTCCGCTGCAGCGTCTCCGGGGACAGATCGGCCTCAAACGCATCCGACTGCCGCGCGGCCACTGTCAGGCAGGCGCCATTGACGGCCACGCTCTCCCCGATCTCAAGCCCGTCCAGAATCCGCTTGGCCAGAAGCGCCAAACGCACGCCGCCCGGCTGGCGCGCCACTGCCTTCACCACGCCCATTTCTTCGATGATTCCGCTAAACATGTGGATCCGTTCGTGCTCCGCACTCGCTCACTGAAAAAGGGGACAGGCTACTTTTTCTGCGGGTCTGACAAGGTGTAAAGAAAAAAAGTAGCCTGTCCCCTTTTTCATCCCCATCGCCATACGTTGTTTCCTTTTCACCGTGTTCGAATTTTAGCACGCTCCACCACAAAAAACCCAGCTAGACCGATCAAGAGCAATCCCGCGATCACCACGAACGCCGGCCGGTAGCCGAAGGCGGCGACCAGCAGCCCAGCGGCTAAAGGCCCGCTCGCATGGCCGATGTCCATCCACATACCGAAAACACCCATCGATGATCCCAGCGATCCCTCCCGCGTCAGATCCGCCACGTAGGCGGACGTCGATGATGCCACCACCGCGCCGCCGAAGCCGAACAGGACGGCCGGCGCGGCCATCGCGAGAAACGTCGTTGTCATTGGCAGCAGCGCGAACGCGGCCGCGCACATGAGAAGTCCACCGATAATCATCGGCGACCGGCCCAAGCGGTCGGAGAGTCGTCCCATCGTCGGCCGCGTCAGGATGGAGACAATACCCTGCACACCGAAGATCGCGCCAACCTGCGTGGCCGTCAACCCGACCGTCAGACCGTACAACGGCAGGAAGGCCATCAGCGCGCCGTCGGCCATCATCTGCAGCCCCTGCATCAGGCTGCTCGCGACAATCTTTGGATGACGCACAATCTCGACCAGCCCCGCCCGCAACTGCGGCCAGGACAATCGGGCATCATGGGTGGCATGGGTGGCGTGATGTGCCGTGCGTTCGCGCCCCGCCGGCGAAAAGCCGAACACGCCGATGATCACGGCGCCGATCGCGCCGCAGACGGCGAAGACGGCCGGAAAACCGGACACATCGATCAACACACCGCCGCCGGCCCGCCCCAGCAGCGTGCCGCTCTGCCGCATGGCCGAGTACCAGCCGATCGTCTCCCCCCGCTGCGCCGGAAACAAATCAGCCACCACGGCCAGTGCGACCGGTGTGAAGATCGCGGTCGCCATGCCGTGCAGGAAGCGAAGCACGATCAACTGCCAGACCTGCGTCACCAGAAAATAACCAAGCGGGGCAACCGCAAACACGAAGATCCCCGCCCACATGAGTCGCCGGCGTCCGAGACGGTCGGACAGCACGCCGGCCGGCAGCTTGAGACAGACGCCCGTCAGCGTGGAGGCGGCCACGATGAAGCCGACCAGTTCCGGCGAAGCGCCCAAATGCTCCGCAAAGAGCGGCAGCAGCGGCGCGCGGATCATGTCGTAGCTCAGAAAAGCGAGAAAGCCGACAACACAAAGCGCGACGAACGAACGAAAGGGCGAGGTCATCTGCACAGAAAATGGGGACGGATTTATTTTACTCGCGAGTCCAACATCAACGTAACTCTGTCCTCTTTTCAAAGCGGGTTGGTCAGGTGGCTCAACCGCTCGGTCAGTTTGAGATTTTCCCGGTAATCGACGGGACAATCGATCACCGCCGGCACCGGCTGCGCCAGCGCCTCCCGCAGCAGCGGCAATAATTCGTCCGCCGCCGTGACCCGATAGCCCTTCGCGCCGAACGATTCGGCATATTTCACGAAATCGGGATTGGAAAAACTCACCGATGTCGTCCGGCCGAGCTGCCGGAGTTGCTTCCACTGGATGAGGCCGTAGCCGCCGTCGTTGAAAATCAGCGTGACGAACGGCGTCCCCACCCGGCACGCCGTCTCCAGCTCCTGCGAGTTCATCATGAACCCGCCGTCGCCGGTGACCGCCACCACCTTCCGCTCCGGATACAACAGCTTGGCCGCCACCGCGCCGGGCACCGCGATCCCCATCGAGGCGAAGCCGTTTGAAATCACGCAGCTGTTGGGCCGCTCGGTCTGATAGAGCCGGGCCATCCAGACTTTGTGCGCGCCGACATCGCAGATGACCAGATCATCGGGCGCGAGCGCCTCCCGCACGGTCGCGACGATCTTCTGCGGGAGCAGCGGGTAGGCGCGGGACGCGCGCCCCGCCTCGATCTCGTCGAGCAGCGCCGTCCGAATCGGCGGGAGCGTCGCGTCGTTTCTGGGCGAGACGCGTCCGGCCAGCAGCTCCAACGACAGCGACAGATCGCCCAGCACGCCGACGCCGACCTGGTAGGCGGCGTCCACTTCCGCCGGCGATTGATCGATGTGGATAATGTGCTTGTCCCGGTTGGGATTCCAGAAGCGCGGCGGATACTCCACCTGATCGTAGCCGACAGTGATCACCAGATCGGCCCGCTCCAGACCGAACGAGACGTAATCGCGTGACGGCAGGCCAACGGCCATCAGTGACAGCGGATGGCTGTCGGGCAGCGCCCCCTTGCCCATGAAGGTGTGGGCGACGGGAATGCGCAGCCGCTCGGCGAAGCGCCGGAGCGCGTCGGAGGCGCCGCTTCGGATCACACCGTTGCCCGCGATCACGATCGGATGGCGGGCCTCGTTGAGCAGGATCGCCGCCCGTTCGAGTTGCTTCGGATGGGGCTCGGGCGCCACCGGCTGCTGGACGAGCAACGGTTCGCCTTCCGCCGCCGCGGCGGCGATATCCTCCGGCAGATCGAGATGGGTCGAGCCCGGTTTTTCAGTTTGCGCAATTTTGAAAGCCTTCCGGCAGGCTTCCGCCACCATGTCGCCCGTCTTGATCTGCGTATTCCACTTCGTCACCGGCTTGAAGAGCGTGACCAGGTCAAGATACTGGTGCGATTCCTTGTGCATCCGGTTCAGGTCGGCCTGGCCCGTGATCGCCACGACCGGCGCATGATCGATGTTGGCGTCGGCCAGACCGGTCAGGAGATTGGTCGCCCCGGGGCCCAGCGTCGAGAGACAGACGCCGGCGCGGCCCGTGAGCCGCCCGTGCAGATCGGCCATGAAGGCCGCGCCCTGTTCATGGCGGGTGACAATGACGCGGATGGAGGAATGGGCGAGGGCGTCGAGCAGGTCAAGATTTTCTTCGCCTGGCACGGCGAAGAGGTCACGCACCCCTTCCCGCTCAAGACATCGGACGAGGAGTTCAGCCGCGCGCATGGGGCATCATCTGATACCTTCCGCCGGCCATACATCCGCCGGCCGGTTCCATTCAGAACCCTACCGCTTGGACCGGGCCGGAGCAGCCGGCGGAGCCGGCGGCTTCAGGGAGGCCTGCACCAGCCAATCGTCGCCGACCGGTTGGAGTGTCAGGCCGTACAGACGGGTCAGACCCTCCAGCGTCAGGGGCGACCGGCCGCCGACCGTCCCTTTCGCGTCCTGGCCGCCCATCAACGTCGGCGCGATGAAGACGGCCAGCCGGTCGACCAGGCCGGCCCGCAGCGCCGAGCCGATCAGCTCGCCGCCCCCTTCGATCATCACGCTGTTGATCCCCAGCTCGACCAGTTTGCCCATCAACCCCGTCAGATCGACGCGGCCATGGGCGTTCTCCAGCACAAAAACGGTTGCGCCCAGCGCTTCGAGCGCGGCCCGCCGTTCCGGCGAGGCCAGCGACGTGGTGGCCACGAACGTGTGCGCGGTCGACGTGTTGCGCAGCACCTTGGCGTGGAGCGGAATTTTCAACGCTTCATCCACGATGATCCGGTGCGGGTCCCGCCCCTGCTCGCCCATCCGCACCGTGAGCGACGGATCGTCCTGCAGGATCGTCCCGACGCCGACCATCACGGCGTCCGTCTTCGCGCGGAACTGGTGGGCGAGCTGTCGGGCCGGTTCGCCGGTCAGCCACTGCGACTGGCCCGTCGACGTGGCGATCTTGCCGTCGAGCGTCTGCGCGACCTTCACCGTGATCAGCGGCCGCCCCTTCGTCATGACGCTCGTGTAGGCCTCGTTCAACTGCTGCGCCTCGGCCTCGAGCACGCCCGTCGTCACCTTGATCCGCGACCGGATCAGCGCCGCGATCGACCGGCCGTTGACCCGCCGGTTGGGATCCTTCATCGCGATGACCACCCGTTGGGGCCGCGCTTTCTGGATCAGCGGCAGGCAGGGCGGCGTCCGTTTGTCCTTGTGGCTGCACGGTTCGAGATTGAGGTAGAGCGTGGCGCCGCGCGCACGCGCGCCGGCCTGCTGCAACGCCAGCGCCTCGGCGTGGGGCTCTCCGGCCTTGCGGTGATAGCCCTGGCCGACGACGCGGCCCCGTTTGACGATCACCGCCCCGACCATCGGGTTGGGACTGGTGGTGCCGCGCCCCTTTTCAGCCAGACGAAGGGCCATCCGCATCCAGCGAACATCCGTGCTGAGTCCGCCCATAGAACCTCCTAAGTATGGTGATGAGGTAACTGGGCGACTAGGTGACTGGGTTCCACCTTTTGCGCCTCCATTACCTAATCACCTCATTTACCTAATCACCTTTACCTAGCCACCTTCTTTTCCTGCAGCACCGCGTGCGCGGCCGCCAGCCTGGCGATCGGCACCCGGTACGGCGAACAACTGACGTAGTCCAACCCGATCTGATGACAGAACTCCACGGAGCTCGGCTCGCCGCCGTGCTCGCCGCAAATGCCCACCTTCAAATTCGG
>JACQCE010000013.1 GCA_016201765.1 Nitrospirota bacterium | reverse complement strand
TGCGCCGCCGCACCCGCCCCATCGGGGTCTTTACCAACAGTCAGAGCTTGGACCGCATCGTCTACGCGGTGATGCAGCACCTCAATGACACGTGGCAGGACACACCCCTGGAGGAATTTGCACACACTTCTTGACATTACCTATTCCCTGAGAAAAGTAGCCTGTCCCCTTTTTCCATGCTAGGGTGGTGTTATGGCTGTGTCGCGGCGAGCACTCGTTTTGATCGGCGCCGTGATGCTGCTGGTTGGCGGCGTGTGGTTGTGGCGCGCGTGCACCGAGACGGATGAAACCAAAATTCTTCGCGTGATCGAGGACGGCCGTCAGGCGATGGAGGACAAATCGCTGCGCGGGGCGATGGCCGTCCTGGCGCCCGAGTATCACGACAATCTGGGATTCACGGCGCAGAGCGTTCGGCCGATCCTGCAGCGGCTCTTTTTCGCCGTCGAGGGGTTGCGAATCGAGGTGCGGAGCCGGTCTCTGCCGGTCATTGCGTCAGGCGAGCCTCGAACCGCCGCGGTGACGTTGGCCGTGGCCGTGTCGGGCGCCGTGCAGGGGCAACCGGTCTATCTGATGGGCACGCCGTCCGAGCCGGTCGAGGTGACGGTGGCGTTTGTGCAACAGGGCCGCAAATGGCTCATCAGCGAAGTCTCCGGATTGATGCGCCCCCAGCTCGAGTAAATCGGTAGTGGGTCAGTTTGAGCTCGCCCTCATGTGCGACGTCAAAAATAGGGACACGTCCCAATTGTGGTGAGTGCCTGCCGCCTGTGTGTGACGGACTCTGGACAAATTGGGACGTGTCCCTATTTTTCGGGTGAACCTGGCCCACTACCAGTCAATCCGGGTTATTGATTGGCCCCCGAGGTGTCGTCGATGACCTGCCGGAAAAAGGTCTCCAACTCCGGCGATTCGATGTAGTCGGCCGTTTGTGCGTTGTTGCCCTTGCGGGGATAATAGACGCGGAACCAGCTGCCCCCCACATCGCAACAGAGCCGCCAGAAATTGGAGCTGCGCGGCAACAGGGTGATGGCGCTGTCGGCCACAATGGCGTGAAACTGCGCCAGGCGCTCGGGCGCCAATGTGACGCCCCGTCCGGGCAGGTTGCCGTTGAACGTGATCTCGTCCATCGCCTGCTCTCCGGTCAGGCTGCTGGAGGTGAGACGGGCGACGCGGTCGAATGGCGCGGCGCCGACGTTCCCCTTTTTCCAGAGCCCCAGCCGGTTTTGCCTCGCCCCGTATTCCAGCTTTTTCCAGCTGGTCAGCGTATCGGGGTCGATCGGGCCGGTCGTCTGCTCGACAAACAACAAGCCCTGGCTGACCCAGGCGGTTCCCAGCGACACCAGATCCTCGCCGCAGAGCATCAGTTTGGCATCGGCTAGGTCGGCGGTGACGGTATGGCCCTCAAGATGCTCCTTCAAGGAGGCCACGAGCGTCTGATTCAACGCAAAATAATCCGGCTGGTCCGGTGAGGGCGGTTGTAAGAACAGTTGCGGCATGGCCAGTTCGACCAGCTTGCCGTCGGCCAGTCGAAGGGTCCGGCGGTCGAGGACCTGTTCGACGGCGACCGTGCCGCAGGTCGGCAGCGATGACGCGGGGTTGGGCGGCGCTGATTGACAGCCGGCAAGCGCGAACACGAGCAGCGCCGCCGGCAGCGCACGCCGTCGCGCGCATGCCGTCAACCGTCCGCCCCTCTCCGTTTCCATTGGCAACGGTCTACCGGCTCGCCCTGCGCGCGCGGGTTCGTGGTGTGTTCCGGGGCGCCCGGGCGGCGCGGTGGGAGGCAGGGTCGGCCGGTTTCAGATAGGAGAGTTTCAGCCGGCCGGCGTCGAGCAGCCGGTTGGCTTCCTGATACCGTTCCGGCGTGCCCAGATCCATCCAGGCCGCCTTGGTGACGTAGCCGAACAGTTTTTCGTTCCGCTGGAGCATTGTGATATAGACGTCCGTGATCGAAGAGAAGCCGTGGCCGGGAATGAGGTCGAAGACAAACGGCTCCAGAATATGGACGCCGGTGAACATGAACTGGCGCAGCGCGCCGCCCCCCTCCCCCCGCCCCACAATTTTCCGGACGCGATCCTGCTCATCGAGCTCGATGGCGCCGTACTGGGCGGCCTGGGCATCGGGCCGGACCACCATGCTGACGGCCGATTTGTGGCGATGGTGAAATTCCACCACCTTGTCCAGATTCAGATCGACCAGGATGTCGCTGTTCATGACCAGAAAGGTGGTCTCCCCCAGCAACCGGCGCGCGGCCTTGATGCCGCCGCCCGTGCCGAGGATCGTCGGCTCCCAGGAATAGCGCAGCCGCAACCCCATGCCCCGGCCGTCGCCCAGGGCGTCGGCGATTTTGTGGCCGTGGTGGTGCAGGTTGATGACGATCTCGGTGATGCCGTACCGCTTGAGCAGGAGCAGCGGGTAATGGATCAACGGCCGGCCCGCCACGGGGAGCAGCGCCTTGGGTGTCTCCTCGGTCAGCGGCCGCAGCCGGGTGCCCAGGCCGGCCGCCAGGATCATTGCCTTCATGACGGGGCTTTCATGCCGGCGCTTTCATGGCGTCGTCCCTGACAGGCCGGCCGATAATTCCGGCACGAGGGGCGCGAGCAGGTCGGCCAGCGGCTTCAATTCGGGATACCGGCGGCAATTGGCCCGCACGTTCGCCAGCGTGCGGGGAATCGAGGGGAGGAAATTCGGGTTCTTCTTCACGCGGTCGATGTAGACGAACCGGCCGGCCGCCTTCAGATTGCGTTGCACGCTGGTCAGATCGAAGAGGCGCCGGAACGCCGCGGGGTCCGCAATCCGCCGGCCGGCCTGCTCGCTGAGCCGGACGTAATCCCCGATCAATCCATCGATCAGGTCATCAGACAATGTGATGTACGAATCGCGGAGCAGCGAGGCCAGATCATAGTGCGGCGGGCCGAGCAGCGCGTCCTGAAAATCGATCAGCCAGATCCGGTCGCGATGCAGCATGAGATTTCGGCTGTGATAGTCCCGATGGGTGAAACAGCGGGGTTGCGCGGCCAACTCCGCCGCAATCGGCCGAAACGCGGCGTCGATCGACCGGCGCTGGGCCGGTGTGAGGGCGACGCCCTGTCGCGCCTCGATGCCGTATTCCACAAAATGGTCGAACTCCCACATCAGGAGCGCCTCGTCGAAACTGCGCCCGAAGGCCAGGCACCGGGGGTCCGGTGGTGTTGTGGCCAGGGTCTGCAGCTTGACCAACTCCTCGATGGCCTGCCGGTAGAGCGTCCGTATCGCCTCGGGCGGCTGGCCGTGGACCGCGTGGCTGAGCAGACGATCGCCGGTATCCTCGATCAGCAACCACCCGCCGGCTTGATCGTAATGATGGATCCGGGGCACGTGCAGGCCTCGGCCGTTCAGGTGGCGCCAGATGTTGAGAAACGGCAGCTCGGTGACCGGCGGGGCCGATGAGCCGACCGCTTCTTCAGAAGCCTTGAACCCTTCGGGATCGGCCAGGAGCATGACGATGGCGGTGGCGGATGCATTATGGGGTTGGGAGGGGGGTTGGGATGACGCGATCCTGAAATAGCGGCGGTTGGAGGCATCGCCGGCCAGCGGCGTGACGGTGACCGGCGCGTCGGGCCATTGGAGCTGTGCGGCCGCGGTCCGGCGGAGGTTCGCACGGATGGCGGGAGACAGATCTGGTTGCGGTTGTGTCATTCGGGCGGGTGGTGCTCGTCGTACAGCAAGATTGTGCCATTAACGATACAGGGTGTCAATTCAAGTCAGGGGGAGGTAGTGGGTCAGTTTCACCGCGACCGGCTCAAAAATAGGGACACGTCCCAATTTCGTTGCGTGCCGTGCGTCGCACCAGGAAATTGGGACGTGTCCCCATTTTTGCCACGGTGGAATCCATCAAACTGCCCCACTCCCCCTGACTCTCATAGATTGTCAGAATAGGCGGGTTGTGAAATAATCGCGGGCGTATGGGGCGTTACCTCATCCGTCGTCTCTTGCTGGCGTTGCCTGTAATCTTCGGGGTGATGACGCTCGTTTTTCTCCTGATGCATCTGATCCCAGGCGACCCGGTTCAAATCATGCTGGGGGAATCGGCCAAGCAAGCCGATCTCGAGCAACTTCGACATCAATTGCACCTGGATCGCCCCCTGCTCGATCAGTACCGTCTGTTTCTCTCCGACGCGATCCGGGGAGATTTGGGCGAATCATTCCATCTGCGCCGGCCGGTGGTCGCGGCCATTCTCGAACGGGCGCCGGCGACGATCGAGCTGGCCGTGGCGGCGATGCTCTTCGCCTGCGGCCTGGCGCTGCCGTTGGGGTTGCTCTCGGCCGCACGGCCGCGGAGCGGCTGGGATCTGGCGGCGTTGACGACGGCGCTGCTGGGCGTGTCGATGCCCAGCTTCTGGCTGGGCCCCCTCCTGGTGCTCTTGTTTGCGCTGACACTCGACTGGCTCCCCGTCTCCGGCCGCGACTCGTTCAGCTCGGTCATTCTGCCCGCGGTCACATTGGGCAGCGGCATGGCGGCCATTCTCATGCGCATGACCCGCTCCAGTCTGCTGGAGGTGATGCGGCAGGATTATGTCGCCGTCGCCCGGGCCAAGGGGTTGCCGGCGTGGCGGGTCTGGCTGCGCTACGGACTTCGCACCGCGCTGCTGCCGTTACTGACGTTGCTGGGGTTGCAGATCGGGGCATTGCTGGCCGGCGCCGTCATTACCGAGACGATCTTTGCCTGGCCCGGATTGGGGCGGCTGACCGTGCAGGCGATTTTGAGTCGGGATTATCCGCTGGTGCAGGGCTGTGTGCTGGCGGTGGCCCTTGGCTATGTGGCGGTGAACCTGGCGACCGACCTGCTCTATGCGGTGGCCGACCCCCGGATTCGATATGGCCGACAGGAACGATAACGGCCGGCGCCCTCGCCGGCGCCATCCCATGCTCGTCATTGGCGCGGGTCTCATCGGTCTGTTGCTGGTGGTGGCGCTGATCGGACCGGTCATTGCGCCTCACCCGCCCGCGTATCAGCAGCTTGATGAAGGATTGCGGGGACCGTCGTGGGGTCACCCGCTTGGACAGGATCGATTGGGGCGGGATGAGTTGAGCCGTCTTCTGGCGGGCGCAAGGGTGTCGCTGGGCGTGGGGATCAGCGTGGTGGCTGTTTCGCTGGCGCTGGGCGTGCTGATTGGAGGCGTGGCCGGTGTGCGGGGGGGATGGATTGATGAGACGCTGATGCGTGTGACCGATGTGCTGCTGGCCTTCCCCGGTCTGCTCCTGGCGATCGCGTTCACGGCCGTGCTGGGGCCGGGGCTGGATCATGTCATTCTGGCGCTCTGTCTGATGGGGTGGGTGAGCTACGCCCGGCTGACGCGGGGACAGTTGCTGGCGCTTCGCGAGGAGGAGTATGTGGCGGCCGCGCGGGCGATCGGCGTGGGATGGCCGAGGCTGCTGCGGGTGCACCTGCTCCCGAACCTCCTCGCTCCCCTGCTGGTGGAGGCCTCATTCGGCATGGCCGGCGCGATCACGGCGGAAGCCGGGTTGAGCTTTCTCGGCCTGGGCGTGCAGCCGCCCTCGCCCAGTTGGGGAAGCATGCTGGCGGAAGGGCGGGCGTTCGGGGCGCTGGCGCCCCATTTGACGCTGGCGCCGGGGCTGGCGATCATGGCGGTGGTCCTGGGATTGAATCTCCTGGGCGACGGCCTGCGGGACCGGCTTGACGTGCGCGGCAAATAGGGCCCCTGTTTCTTGATCGGTCGACGAACCCGGCATGACCGGGTATAATGATGTGACACGCAACGCGCCGTCGAATCACGCCGCCGCAGCTTGCAGAAACGACACTCGTCTCCGAAATGATTACACGCAGATCGTTGATAAAAGGGCTAGGTGTGCGCGGTCTGGTGCTGTTGATGGCCGTCACCGCCTGCCAGGCCAACGTCAAGGAGCAGAAGGCCGAGGCTCTCAAACGGGCCGAACGGTACGTCGAGCAGGTCAATTACCCCGCCGCCATTATCGAGTTGAAGAACGCGGCCAAGGCCGACCCGACCGATGCGCAGGTCTACTATCGGATGGGGCTGACCTATCTGCGCATGGGCGAGCTGGCCAACCGCGAACAGGCGTTTCAAGCCTTCTCCCGCAGCGTGGAACTGGATGCCGGGTTGCTCGACGCCTATCTGAAGATCGGCGAGTACCATCTGCTTGCCGGTGACCATCAGCGCGCACTGGAGCAGGTCGATCTGGTCCTGGCGCGTGATCCCCGCAATGTGGACGGTTTGATCTTGAAGGGAAAAATCTACGCCGCGCAGCGCGATTCGGCGCGCGCGATCGCCGCCTACGAGGAGGCCGTCGCGATTGCGCCGTCGCAGACCCAGCTCTATTTGAGCCTGGCGGCCCTCCATGCGGAGGCCGGCGATCTGAAAGCCGCTGAAGCGGAGTACCGGCGCGCGTTGGCCGTGGACGATCATTCCATCGATGTCCGGCTGGCGCTGGTGAATTATTACGCCGGCCAGAAACGGTACAATCTCGCCGACCAGGAGTTGAAGACGATGCTCGCGCTGGTGCCAACCACCATTCAACTACAGATGCAGGTGGCGGGTTTCTACGCCGCCTGGGGATGGCGGGACAAGGCCGAAGCGGCCTACCGGGCGGCCGTCGAAATGGATCCGGGCGATCTTGGCGCGCGCGCGCAGCTCGCGCAGTTCTATGCCGCCACGGGACGGATGGACCGTGCGCTGGTCGAATACGTCAAAGCCGAACAGGCCATGCCCGCTTCCCTCGCGCCGAAGCGAAAACGGGCCGAATTGCTCCTGGATCAGGACCGGCTGGATGAAGCGAAGCTGCTCATCGATGAGATTCTTCGCGCCGCGCCGGACGACCTGGATGGGCTCGTGTTGAAAGGCCGGTATGCCCTGGCCAGATCAGAGGGGCAGGAGGCTCAGGCATTATTCGGCCGCGTGGTGGCGGAGCGCCCCCAATTCGCCCCGGGCCACTATTATCTGGCGCTGGTACACCGGCAGCGCCGCGATCTGCAGACGGCGAAATCGGAATTGGCCAAGGCGATTGAACTCCAGCCGGGCTATACGGAGGCGCAGTTGTCGCTCGGCGAGCTCTATGTGGAATCGCGGGCCTTTCCGCTGGCCGTCGAGCAGGCCGAGGCGGTGCTGCGGGATCAGCCGAATCACGCCGACGCGCAGCTCTTGCTGGGGCGCGCCTATCTGGGGCAACGCCGGTTCGGCGAGGCGGTGGAGGCGGCGAAAGCGGTGCTGGCCCAATCGCCCGATCGGGCGGCGGCTCATGCGCTGCTGGGACGCGCCTATCGGGCTCAGGAACGGCTTCCGGAAGCGGTGGATGAATTTGAGGCCGCGCTGAAACTCGACCCCGACATGACGGACAGCCTGGAACAGATCGTCCGCATCTATCTGGAGCAACGCCGGCCCGACCGGGCGATCGACCGCGGGCTGGCGCAGCTCGCAACGGTGCGCGATCATCCGAAGACGCGCGCCAGGCTCCATGATCTTGTCGGCCAGTTGTACAGCCAGCAACGCCAGGCGGTGCAGGCCGAAGCGCAATACACCAGCGCCATCCAGGCCGACAGGGAGTTTCTCGACGCCTATTTGCATCTTGGAGAGCTCTATACCGGACGGCAGGCCTATCAGCAGGCGATGACCCAGTACCAGGCGGCGCTTGCCATCGACCCCACATTTGCGCCCGCGTATGTCCTGATCGGCATCCTCCATGACACCCAGGGCAACTACCGACAGGCCGCCGAGTTCTATGAACAGGCCCTGAAGCTCTGGCCGGGGCTGGTGCCGGCGCTCAACAACCTGGCCTGGAACTATACGGAGCATGGGGGCAATATCGATGTGGCGCTGAAACTGGCCGAGAAGGCGCGGGCGCAGGCGCCCGATGATCCCGGGATTGCGGACACGCTGGGGTGGATTTATTACAAGAAAAACGTCTATCTCAAGGCGCAGTCACTGCTTCAGGAAAGCGTGGAGAAAGTCCCCGACAACCCGTTGGGCCATTACCATCTCGGCATGAGCTATTTTAAAAGTGGCAATCAGGCTGAGGCCAAACGCGAACTGGAAACGGCGCTGCGCATCAGCCCGTCATTTCCGGGCGCTGACGAAGCCAGGCAGGTGTTGAAACAGCTCTAGGTTGTTCGGGTGTGAAAGAGGGAAAAATTAAGGGCGCCGGTGATGTGACCCGGCGCCCTTAACATACTCAGGCTGTGCCGTGAAATTACTTGCGCTTCCGATTCACGGCCCACAGTCCCACAAGGCCGGAACCCATCAACAACAGACTCGCCGGTTCGGGCGCCGTGGTGCTGCCGCCAGTGTTGCTGCCACCAGTATAGCCGCCATCATAACCACCATCCCAGCCACCCCAACCGCCCCAGCTACCCCAACTGCCCCATGCAGATGCCTTGGTCGTCATCCCACCCACCAACGCCAGCGCCAGCGCGCTGATTACCACCAACTTCTTCATGAAATCCCCCCTACGTTAGAACCCAACCACCTGTTCATCAGATATACGCAAGGCCTATGCCATAAGGAGGCGTTTTTTGATGAATCAGGCCATGGGCATTTTAACTATTTGATACATATAAGCAATATTTATTCTTGTTTGCAACGGGTCATTGGTTGTTTTAATTGCTGGAGCGCCATTGTGATATACATTGTCAAGTTTTCCTGCTTTGGGAGATGAGGCAGGATGGAGTGTGTGTATTTTTGTTAATTTTGTTTTATAAAACAATGTATTATGAAATTGTATCGGGCTGGGCACTGTCAACTTTCCCGTCGGTCAGTCATGCGGGATCCGAATGTCCCGTTTGACAATGATTTCATGGAGGGCCTGGCGACTGAGGCCAAGCTCCATGGCCGCACGGGTGATATTCCCGTTGTGTTTTGTCAGGGCCGCGATGACGGCCTCCCGCTCGGTCTTTTCCTTGGCCTCCCGAAGCGAGGGGGGCGGCTGGGTCTGCGCGGACAGTTCGAGGTCGGCGGGAGAGACCAGCCGCCCTTCCGCCATGATGACGGCCCGTTTGACCCGGTTTTCCAGTTCCCGAATATTGCCCGGCCAAGAGTGGACTCGCATGGCATCCCAGGCCTCAGGCGCGAAACCCTTGATGGGCTTTTTCTCCTCCGCAGCCGCCCGCTCCAGAAACGCCTGGGCCAGCAGCATCACATCAGCGCCGCGCTCTCTGAGCGGAGGCACGGTGACCGTGACCACGCGGAGCCGATAGTAGAGATCCTCGCGGAACGTGCCGGCGGCGATGGCCTCATTCAGATCCCTG
>JACQCE010000012.1 GCA_016201765.1 Nitrospirota bacterium | reverse complement strand
GGCCAGCCGCCGCTGCTGCTCCGGCGTCAGCCGGAACCGCAGATAATGGACCGCGCTCAACTTTTCCTCATTGCTGTGACCGGCCTCGAAGAGGGCCGCGCACCGCTCCCCGCCCAGTTCCAGCCAGAGCCGCCCCGCTTGATCGATCCCCATGAGGCGGTCCAATGTCTCCTTGATCCGGTCGGCATCGGTGATCTCGATAAAGAGCGTGGCCGACAGCTCCCCCGCATCGGGGATCAGCGCGTTGTAGGTCTCCAGTTCTTCGCGGACTTTCCCTTCGTCCTGAATCCGCTCGACCCGCATCATCTCCTGGATCTGAAAACGCACCGTCTCACGGTTCTCAAACACCAGCGTGATCAGGTCGCCGACTTCGATCCTTCGATGACTTTTCAACGCAATGATCCGGCTGCGGAACCCGGCCCGCTCCCTCTCATATTCCGCCAACGGCTTGATCTCAGAACGTGTCAGCTTCTCCATGGCCCGTTTTCCCCTAACCCTTAATCCCATACGCCCGGCGGAGCACTTCGATCGGATGGCCGACCGTTTTGCCGGTCGCCTGCGTGATTTGGTTGCCGGCCAGGCTGCAGTCGGAGACCACCAGATCGGGTTGCGCCTCCGCGACCTGATCGAACACCTTTTTCCCGATCTTCAGCGACAGCGGAAAGTACTCTTTCTGCATGCTCCATGTTCCGTCGTGTCCGGAGCACCACTCCATCACCTGCACGGTCGTTCCGGGAATCAGCGCCATCAAATCGCGCGACTTGTAGCCGAGCTTTTGATCGCGCAGATGACAGGGCAGATGATACGCGATCGTCCCCCCCGGTTTAACGAAATCGGTCCGCAGCCGCCCATCTTTGTGCAACTGCATCAGGTACTCGCACAGGTCCGACGTCTGATCGGCCACCCGCTGCGCGTCCGGCGTGCCAAGGAGAAACGGGTATTCCTTCTTCAGCATAAGGCTGCAACTCGGCATCGGCGTCACGATCCGGTAGCCCCGGTCGATCCAGGGCAGCAGGGCGGCGACATTGGCCCTGGCCTTCTCCACGGCGCCGTTCACATCCCCCACGCTCATCGACGGCATGCCGCAGCACTGCTGGACCGGCAACTCCACCTGCACGCCGTTGTGCTCCAGCACATCGACGGCCGCCCGACCGACCTCGGCGTACGAATAATTGACCAGACAGGACGAAAAAAGGGCCACTTTGCCAGCGGCTTGGGCCGGCACTCCTGTTTGCTTTGCCTGACGACGGCTTAAAAAGAGTTGCGGGAACGTGGTCACCACATAGGGCGGCAGCCGGCGATCCCGGTGAATGTTCAGCACCCACTCCATGACGATCCGGACGGGCCGGGTCCGGCTGAACCAATTGACCAGCGGCGCCAACCGTGAGTTCAGCTTGCCCAGCAGATCGGTTTCGGAGAGCAATCGATCCCGCCAGGACAGGCCCCGCCGTTTGGCGGTAACGGCCTTGGCCCGGATCATGAGCCGGGGAAAATCGATCTCAAACTGGTGCGGGGGCGTGTAGGGACACATCACGAACCCGCAGACGTTGCAGTTCATGCAGAGCGCCGTGACACGGTCGAGATCCTGCTGGCTCAAGCGGTCGACATCGCCGTCCTCCTCGTCGATCCGCTGAAACATCACGGGGAATGACTCGCAGAGGTTGAAGCACCGGCGGCAGCCCTGGCAGACATCGAAGACCCGGCGCAGTTCCTTGTCGAGCGCCCTGATGTCCCAGAAGACCGGTTCGGCCGGCGCGGGCAGTCGTTCGCTCATGATCCTCCCTCAACAGAATGGGGACAGACTGCTGTGAAGCGCAGCCATACGCTCCGAAGACAGCCTGTCCCCATGTGTTACTTGCCGAGGCTGCCCAACGCCTTGGTGAACCGTCCGGCGTGGGATTTTTCCGCCCGCGCCAGCGTCTCGAACCACTCGGCGATTTCGGCAAAACCCTCTTCGCGGGCCGTCTTGGCAAAACCCGGATACATCTGCGTGTACTCGTAGGTTTCGCCTTCAATGGCCGACTTGAGGTTCTTGTCGGTCGAGCCGACCGGCACATTGGTGACCGGATCGCCCACCTCGGCCATGAAATCAAAATGGCCGAAGGCGTGCCCGGTTTCCCCTTCCGCCGTGTCGCGAAAGACGCCGGCGACGTCCGGATAGCCCTCGATGTCGGCCTTGCGGGCGAAATAGAGATACCGCCGGTTGGCCTGCGACTCGCCGGCGAACCCTTCCTTCAAGTGATCCAACGTTTTGGTGCCCTTCAATGACTTAGCCATGACGAACATCCTCCTTCTGGATTGACGCGCGCGTCGCGCGCGGGTTGCGGGTGGTGCATGACCGGCAATAGCCGTAGAATTCCACCCTATGATGCAGCACCCGGTACCGGCGGCGCAACCGGGAGGGCGGCGCCAGCCGCTCGAGCGAGGGGTCGTGAAAATCCTCCACCCGGTCGCACGACAGGCAGACCATGTGGTGGTGCGCGTCGCTGTTGCCGTCGTACCGCGCGTGCGACCGGCCCGACCGGACCGCCTGGGCCAGCCCGGCGTTCGTGAGCGCCTCCAGCGTCTGATAGACCGTGTTGCGGGAGAGCATGGGGTACAGCGCCTTCACCTCGCGGTACAGCTCCTCCGCGCTGGGGTGCGCGTGGCTGGCGGTGAGCGCCTCGTAGAGGGCCAGCCGCTGCGGCGTGCATTTCAGCCCGCGCGCTTGCAGCCGTTCCGTCAGTTCCTGGTGCGTGAGAGGTTTCATAGTTAGGAATAATTACTATATAGTATATTATCCTGTCTTTGTCAACCCCCCCTGCCGCCGGAGGCTTTCCGCCCCCTTGTATGGATCGCGGGCGCGTGGTAGCATGGGCGCCATGTCCGGACCGGCCTGCATCGTCATCGAGCACAAGACCCTCAAAGAGGAAGCGCTCACGCTCGACAACCACATTTTCAAAAACTGCACGATCGACCGGTGCAAGATTTATTACAGCGGCGGGCCGTACGAGTTGATCGACACCCGCATCACCGATTCGGAACTGATCCTCAACCAGCCGGCCCGTCAGATCTGGGCCGCAATCCAGATCTTCAAAACCAAATCGCCCAGCTCGACCATTACCGGCTAAAATGGGGACAGGCTACTTTTTGAACCACGACCTCCGCTCTCCAACAGGCAAAAAATAGCCTGTCCCCTTTTTCTTGATGGCCAGACCAACACCGCCCACCCTCCGTTCGCTTCTCCGCCCCGGCGACCTGAACGCCTTTTTCGGCCTGATGGTCGACAACATGACCCAACTCGTCATGCTGGCCGCCATTTTGACCGGCGTCTTCGGCATGCCGCGCGAGATCATCCTCCACCGGATGATTCCCGGTTCGGCGATCGCCGTGCTGGCGGGCGATCTGCTCACCGTCTGGCTCGCGCTGCGGCTCGCACGCCGGACGGGGCGGACCGATGTCACGGCCATGCCGCTGGGCATCGACACGCCGTCGCTCTTCGCGTTCGCCTTCGGGATCATCGGGCCGGCCTATCTGGCCACCAAGGATGCGACGCTTACCTGGCAGATTGCGATGGCGGTCATCATCCTGGCCGGCCTGCTGAAAATCGCCGCCTCGTTCATCGGCCCGACGGTCCGCCAGTTGCTGCCGCGCGCCGCCCTGCTCGGGCCGATCGCCGCCGTGGCCATCATCTTCATCGCCTTTTTCCCCTCGCTCAAAATCATCGACGCGCCCATGGTTGGCCTGTTGTCGCTGGCGATCATCTTGACGGCATTTGTCGGCAAGCTCCGATTGCCGGGCAACGTCCCGGCCGCGCTCGCCGCCGTCGCGCTGGGCACCGGCCTCTATTACCTGCTCATGGCCGCCGGGCTGACCCCGCCCCCGCCGCACCACGCGGAAGAGGGACTGCGCATCGCCCTGCCGTTACCGTCGCTGGAATTTCTGGCCGGTTTGCCCCATCTTGTCCCGTACCTGGCGCTCGCGCTGCCCTTTGCGCTCGTGGTCGTGGTCGGCGCAATCGATGTCACCGAGAGCGCGGCGGTGGCCGGTGACGACTACGACACCCGCTCGATTCTCCTGATCGATGGACTGGCCACCTGCCTGGGCGGACTTTTCGGCGGCGTGGTCCAGACGACCCCCTACATCGGCCATCCCGCCTACAAACAGATGGGCGGCGGCGCCGGCTATACGCTGGCCACCGCGTTGTTCATCGGGCTGGGCGGCATGCTGGGCTATCTGGGCTGGCTGGTCGACCGGTTGCCGGAGGCGGCGGTGGCGCCGATTCTCATTTTCATCGGCGTGGAAATCTTCGCCCAGGCGTTTCACGCCACGCCGGCTGCGCACTATCAGGCCGTCGCATTCGGGCTCATTCCCGTGCTGGCCAATCTGGTGCTGCTGCAATCCAACTCGCTGTTGGGCGGATTGGGGAAGGCGGCGGCCGATCTGACGGGCGAAGCCGCCCGCGGGTATCATGCGCTCGTCCTCCTGGGCAACGGATTCATCATCACGTCATTGCACCGTGGGCCCCGCCGGACGCCACGCCCTGGCTGATGGCCGCGGCCTATCTGCTGGTGGCCGGCGTGCTGCTCGCGCTCTCTCCCCGCGCAGGGCGTTAACAGACACATTTTAGCTCCTCGGCTACAATGAAGCCGAGGCATCCGCATGTCCTTTACCCACATCGATCTTCAACGTCGACGGCAGCACAGTTCCATGCTGCTCTTTGCGCTGCTGCTCTTTTACTATTTCCTCGGCCTGACGCTTGCCTGGGCCGTGATCCACGTCGTCACACATCCATTCATCCACAGCAATCTGGAGATCGAAACCGCCCGCCTGCACTGGCTGGGGCTCTCCGCACCCGAAATCGGCGGCCTGCTCCTCTTTGCGCTGCTCGCCGCCGCCGGTCACGTGATCCCCACACTGGCCGTCAACGCCTTTGCCGCTGCCACCACCGAAACGAACGGCGTCATTGGCGTGACAGAGGGATTGCTCGCCCGGCTGACCCGCCCGCAACTGGAGGCGGTGATCGGTCATGAGATGGCGCACCTGCTGGATAACGATTCGATCGTCACCACGATCGCCTGCTCCCTCTTCGCCACCTACGCGCAACTGCTTCGAATAAGCGCGACGGCCTCCCGCAATGCCATGGAGGGCGTCTATCTGTCTCCACCGCTCTGGCTGTTCACCGCGCTGCTCTGGCTGCTGACGCTGGGGGCCAAGCTGTTGAATACGGCCGTCTCCCGCCAGCGGGAATACCTGGCCGATGCCACGGCCGTGCAGTTGACCCGCAATCCGACCGCGCTGGCGGAAGCGCTGCTGAAAGTGTCGCGCGCCTGGCGGGGCGGCGGCGAAGTGGACGAGGCGCTCGCCCCCATCTTCATTCTGAATCCCGATGAAAACCGCCTCGATCAGGAGGACTCCTTCCTCGCCGACCTCTTCTCCACCCACCCCCCCGTCAGAAAGCGGCTGGATGCCGTTCTGGCCATGGCGCACATGACCCTGCCCGCCCTGACCACCGCCGTGAAGACTCAAGATGCCGAGCCCCGGGCCACCCGCAATGGCGCGACCCCGTCGGCCTGGTGGATCCTGAATGACGCAGCATGGGCAGGGCCCTATTCGGCCGACCAGTTGGTGGCGCTGAGCACCCTCCAACCCCAATCGTGGGTCTATCAGGAACAGGAGGGTCAGGTCCGCCGCGCCGCCGACCACCCCATGTTGGTCGAGCTGCTCCGCCTGCGCACGCAGGACCGCCCTGTCTCGTCACATAGTTGTCCGCGCTGCCACCAATACCTGTCGCTGGTCGACTACGAAGGCGCGCCGCTCCATCAGTGCCCCTTCTGCGCCGGTTGCTGGGTTGAGCAACGCCGGCTGATGCGGATTCTTGTGCGACGGGAGATTGGTTTTTCAGATGACTTGAAGGCCCGGGTCACGCGGCTCCGACAGCAATCAATGGGCCGTCCCGTCCCACAAATCCGCCTCGCACAACAGGATCCCACGTTGTTCCTGCGTTGTCCCAGATGTCAGCACCAGATGCTCAGGAATTTCTACAGCTATGAGTACCTCATCACGGTCGATCGCTGCCTGGACTGCGCCATGCTCTGGTTCGACCGGGACGAACTCGACATGCTCCAGATCATGGTTGAAACCAACTCCGCCTGGATGCGATAAGACACTGATCTTTACTTTTCTCCGACGTCCGGTTACCATGACAGGATTGTGACGCCACGGGAACGCGCATCTCTCAGAGCCCAGCTGCTCAAAAAGCTCCGGAACTCCTTCGTCTATAACGCCGACCCGGTCTTCACCCTCTCCTCGGGCCGCAAAAGCCGATTTTATATCGACTGCAAGAAGGTGACACTCGATCCGGAAGGCGCCATCCTGGTCGGCCGCCTGATGCTGGACGCCCTCGACGGGCTGGAGGTCGACGCGATCGGCGGGATGACGCTGGGCGCCGATCCGATCGCGGTCGCCACGGCGATTCTCAGCTTTGACGCCGACCGGCCGATCCCCGCCTTTATCATCCGCAAAGAGCCCAAAGCCCACGGCGCCTCCCCCCTGGTTGAAGGCACCCTGACGAAGGGGGCCCGGGCGGTCGTGGTGGATGACGTGCTGACCAGCGGCCGGTCCACGGAGCGGACGATCGATATCGTCAAAGAGGTCGGTTGTGCGGTCGTCAAAGTCATCGCCCTGGTCGACCGGAAAGAGGGCGGCCGTGAGCACCTGGAATCGCTCGGCTACGACGTCCAGAGCCTCTTCACGGTCGAAGATCTCCTAAAAGCCTGATCCCCGTTTGTCTGCATCCACCGCGGCAACTTGTTAGAATTCTACTTTGAAGCGTTGCTCTGCTTTGAGGCCCATTCAATAACTCGCCTGCCTTCCTTCTCATATAATGAAGTACCTTTTTCCATTAGATTTGGGTTTGAGGGGGCCGCCTGCGTATCTATACGATACGTAATCAATAACCTGGCCAGCGACAATCAGCAGCAGTCCAATTTTCCAATTCAGGAACAGTGCAGCAATCCCTATAACTGAAATAATTGTACCAATGAGCCAAGGGATATTAGCTGGGGCGGGATCAGGATGGCTTAATTGCTGGAAATGAACGCTCTGATTTGTATTCGTATGGGAAGCTGGGGCTTCCTCCACGTTCTGATAGTCGCATCCATAACGCCACCGTACGAATGAGGTCTACTTCTGAGCGCTCCGGATACATCCTTGGAAGTTTGTGTGCATAAAAGTAGTACCAGCCAATAATGGCATCATTTGTGACAGTTCGGGTCTCATGCATGTGCTGCATAAGCGACAGAGCTGTAGACCTATCCACCGTGAGAGCCCCCTAACGAGGGTTTAATTGTTCTGGGCTACTCTATGGCGCACCTCTACCTCTGTCAATTGTTTGTTCATCCATCCACATACAAGCCGCCTGAGACCGGGATCGGTGACGAGTGCCGTCTGGAAGGCCATCACCTCCATGGCGATGATCAATGTGATGGCCTGGAGGCGAGACGGGTGAGGACCGTAACCGCAACCCGCCGTGCCGAGGAACCGATCCCGGTCTCAGGCGGCTCCCCCTCTCTCACTCGATCCGTTTTTTAAACCGCAGCGCGCTCAACCCCATCATTACCGTCCCCAGCGCCGTCATCGCCAACAGCTGCGGCCACAGATCAACCACTCCGCTGCCGCGCAGAAAGACGCCGCGGATCACCACCAGAAAATACCGCAGCGGATTCAGATAGGTCAGATACTGGATCCATTCCGGCATGCTGGCGATGGGAAAGGTGAAGCCGGAGAGAATAATCGCGGGCATCACAAAGAAAAAACTTCCCAGCATCGCCTGCTGCTGGGTGGAGGAGATGGTCGAGAGAAAGAGCCCCATCCCCAGCGTGCTGAGCAGATAGAGCACGGCACCCAGCAACAGCACCAACGGATTGCCGTTGATCGGCACTTGAAACCAGAAGACACCCAGGAGCGCGATCAGAATCACGTCAAACAAGCCGACGAGCGCAAACGGCACCGTCTTGCCGATGATCAGCTCGATCGGCCGGATCGGCGAGACCATCAACTGCTCCAGCGTCCCCACCTCCCGCTCCCGCACCACCGCCATCGCCGTCAGGCTCATCGTCACAATCAACACCAGCGTTGCAATGATGCCGGGGACAAAATAGGGACGGCTCTCCAGATTGGGGTTGAACCAGGCCCGCTGCTCGATCACCACACCCGGCCGGTAGGCGGCCAGCGTCGCGTCAATCCGCATGAGCCTGTCCCGCATCTTATCCTCGGCGAAGTCGTTGACGATCGCGTTGCCGTAACTGAGGACGACATTCGCCGTGTTCGAATCGGTGCCGTCCAGCACGAGCTGCACCTGCGCCGCTTTCATGCTCTTCAGATCGGCCGCGAATCCATGGTTGATCTGGATGACGGCCGTGACGTCCCGCCGGTCCAGCAGGGGCGCAATCTCCTGCTCGTCAGCCACCCGCCGCACAATATCGAAGTAGCCCGACCGCTCGAACCGGTCGAGCAGCTCGCGGCTCACGGCGGATTGATCCAGATCATAGACGCCGACCTTGATGTGGTGGATGTCGAAGCTGGCCGCGTAGCCGAAGACGATCAATTGAATCAGCGGCGGCCCGACCAGGACGAAACGCATCCGTTTGTCGCGCAGCATCTGGATGAATTCCTTCCGGAGAATTTCACGGACCCGCCGCCACATGGTGCCGCTCACGTGATGGTTTTCGAGAAACGCCGGTGGGCCAGGCCGCCCACCACGGCGATGAAGAGCACCAGGGCCAGCAGTTCGGGCCAGAGCACCCGGAGACCGACCCCCTTCAAAAACAATCCCTGCAGAATCGTGACGAAATAGCGGGCCGGCACCGCGGTGGTGACCGCCCGCAGCGCGAGGGGCATGTTCGCGATGCTGAACATGAAGCCGGAGAGCAGAAAGGCCGGCAGAAAGGTGGAAATCAACGCGATCTGGTTGGCGACCAGCTGACTTTTGGCCACCACCGAAATGAGAAACCCCTGGCCGAGCACCACAAACAGGAACATCGATGACAGAAAGAAAAAGACCGGCAGGCTGCCGCGAAAGGGCACTTCAAACAACCACACCCCCACCGCCATGGCGATGGCCACGTCGATAATGGCCACCAGGTAATAGGGCGCCAGTTTGCCGATCATGAGCTCGAGCTTGTGCACGGGCGTGGCGACCAGTTGTTCCATCGTCCCCCGTTCCCACTCCCGGGCGATCGTCAGCGAAGTGAGCAGCGCGCCGATGACGGCCATGATCAAGGCGATCAGCCCCGGGACGATGTAGTTTTTGCTCTCCAGCTCTTCGTTGAACCAGACGCGCGGCCGCAGTTCCACCGGGATCCGCCGGTCGGTGACCCCCTGCCGGGCCAGATAATCGAGCAGCACCTCCTGCGAATAGCCCTGGACCACCGCCCGCGTGTAGCCGAGGATGATGTTCGCGGTGTTGGCGTCGCTGCCGTCCAGCAGCACCTGGACCGCCGTCGGGCGGCCGCTGTCCAGCGAACGGGAAAAATCGTTCGGGATCACGAGCCCGACCTGCGCCTCCCTCAGGTCGATCAGCCGGGTGAGGGCGCCGTACCCCCGGACATTCGCCGCCACGAGGAAATAGCGCGATTGGGCAAACCGGTGGATGAAATCCCGGCTCTTTTCCGACTGTTCCTGATCGTAGACGGCGACGAGCACCTGCTTGATGTCCAGCGTGACCGCATAGCCGAACAACAGCAGCAGGAGCAGCGGCATCGCGAAGATGATGGCCAGACTGCGCGGGTCCCGGTAGAGCTGGATGAATTCCTTCCGGGCGATCGCCAGCAGACGGGTCGCGCTCACGACCGATCCGTTACGACCCGCCACGACCCGCTCCCGTTCCCCCGGCCGCGCCGGTTTGCCGGACTCCCTGGGCTTGAATCAACGAGACGAAGACATCCTCCAGCGACGGCGTGATCGGCTCCAGGCGCCGCACTGTCACCCCATGCCGTTCAAGAAGAGGACGGAGGCGGGCCGCCGCCTCGTCGGCGTCCCGCACAACGACGTGAAGCGTGTTGCCGAAGATCGCCGCCTCTTCCACGACCGTCGAGCCCGCCAGCCGCTCCATCGCCGGAATCAGCGGTTCACATTCCACCTCCAGCACCCGCCGGGTCATGTGGCGCGTCTTCAGTTCGGTCGGCGTCCCCAGCGCGATGATCCGGCCGCGGTCGATCAGCGCCAGCCGGTCGCAATATTCCGCCTCGTCCATATAGTGCGTGGTGACAAAGACGGTCACGCCCCGGCCGGCCAGATCATAGATGAGGTCCCAGAAGCGCCGCCGCGAGATCGGATCGACGCCGGCGGTCGGCTCGTCCAGAAAGAGCAGCGGCGGCTCGTGCAGGAGCGCGCAGCCCAGCGCCAGTCGTTGTTTCCAGCCGCCCGAGAGCGACCGGACCGTCTCGTCGGCCCGTTCCGACAAATCGGCCATCTCCATCGCCCAGCGGCTGCGCTCCCGTTTCACGCGTTCATCCAGTCCATAGAGGCCGCCGTAGAAACTCAGATTTTCCCTGACGGTCAGCTCCTCATAGAGTGAGAAGCGCTGGGACATGTAGCCCAGATGCTGCTTGATCCGCTCCGATTCGGTGTAGAGATCAAGTCCATAGACCGTGCCGCGCCCTTCAGTCGGCAGAAGCAGGCCGCAGAGCATCCGGATTGTCGTCGATTTGCCCGCACCGTTGGGCCCCAAAAAGCCAAACACCTCCCCGCGCGTCACGCTGAAACTGACATGGTCAACAGCCGTAAACGCGCCAAAACGCTTGACCAGCCCCTCGACCGCCACGGCCTCCCTCGGCCCGTTGTCCAAGCCCGGCGCCATCACTCCGACCCGCTTCGTCCGACGGCCGTCGAGCTGGAACGATTTCGCCGGACGATCTCAATGAACAGATCCTCCAGCGAAGGTGTCACGGCCTCCAGCCGGTGGATCGTGATGCCGGCCTGTTCCAGCCGTTCGCGCACCGCCGTCCGGCCCCGTTCCACGCCGGCGGCGGCCGACACGACCAGATGGAGCCGGTCGCCTGCGATGACAACATCATTAAAGATCGGCACCGGCTTGAGGAGCTCCCGGGCCGTCCGGCTCTGATCGCATCGCAGCTCAAGCACGGTGTCCCGGAGCAATCCCTTCATCCGGGCCGGCGTGTCGTAGGCCAGCAGCCCGCCCTCATGGAGCAGCGCAACCCGGTTGCATCGTTCCGCCTCGTCGAGATAGGCGGTGGAAATAAAAATCGTGACGCCTTCCTGAAGGAAGGTGTACAGCAGTTGCCAGAAATCCCGGCGTGAGATGGGATCGACGCCGTTCGTCGGCTCGTCCAGAAAGAGGACCGTCGGCGTGTGGATCAACGCGCAGGCGAGTCCCAGCTTTTGCTTCATTCCGCCGGAGAGCTGATCGGCCAGCCGGCGCCGGAAGGGCTCAAGATTGGAGAAGGACAGCAACCGGGGGATGCGCGCTTCCCGCTCTCGCCGGGGGACTTCATAGAGATCGGCATAGAAGCGGAGATTTTCGTCCACGGTCAGGTCGCCGTAAAGCCCGAACCGCTGGGACATGTAGCTGATCCGGTGCTTGAGCGCGTCCGGCTCCCGCCGCACATCGATGCCGGCCACGCGCGCCTCGCCGTCGTCCGGCGTCATGACGCCGCAGAGCATCCGGATCGTGGTGGTCTTGCCCGCGCCGTCCGGCCCGACGAGGCCGAAGATCTCGCCCTGATTGACCTGCAAACTGAGATGATCCACCGCGGTCTGCGTTCCGAACCGCTTGGTCAGCCCCTGGCAGTCGATCATCATGTCGGCATCACACTGGATCTCGTTGTCGACGCTGCCAATAGATGGGCGGGGGCCGGCCGCCGTTGGGGTCAGTGACCGCCGGCGGCGGCCGGGGACAGGTGGATGACACCGTCCGCCGGCATCCCCGGTTTCAGTTCCCGGTCCGGGTTATCAAGATTGACCTTGATCCGGTAGACGAGTGTGACCCGTTCCTTCTGCGTTTGCACGCTCTTGGGGGTGAATTCCGCCTCGGAGGCGATGTAGCCGATCGTGCCGTGATAGCGCTTGCCCGGAAAGGTGTCGGTGGTCACGTCAACCGATTGCCCCCAGGTGACGCGTCCCAGATCGGATTCGTTCACATAGGCGCGCAGCCAGACATGGTCGATATCACCCAGCGTCACCACCGGCGTGCCGGGCGAGACGACCTCCCCCACCTCGGCGGATTTGACCAGGACCACGCCGGAGATCGGCGCCGCCAACGTTGCATAGCTTATCTGGACCCTGGCCAGCTCCAGATTTTGCCGCGCCTGATCGACCGAGGCCCGGGCGCTGGCAATCTCCTCCTGCCGAGGCCCCTCCTTGACCAGTTCGTAGAGCTGCCGCGCGCGGGTCGCCGCAGCGTCGGCGATGTGATAGGTGGCCTCGGCGTTGTCCATGGACGAGGCCGGGGCCAATTGCTGCTCATACAGGGTCTTCACCCGCTCGAAATCCTTGCGCGCGCGATCCAGATCCGACTCGGCTTGGTTGAGCTGTTCCAGCACCGCCTTGATCTCCTGCGGCCGGGAACCGGCCAGCAGTTCGTTCAGTTTCGCCTGGGCCACATTCAACATCGATTCCGCCAGAACGGCCTGCTGCCGCAGGTCATGATCTTCCAGCCTGGCGATCACCGCCCCCCGCTCGACCGAACTGCCTTCGATGACCGGCAGCTCGATAATCGTCCCCCTCACTTTGAAACTGACATCGGTCTCGGTCGCCTCGATATTGCCCGACAATCGAATCACGCCGCCGCTCCGGCCGTTGGCGGTGGAAAACCACCAACCGGCCGTCGCCGCGATAATGACGACAAGCGCAACCAGAATAAGACGAAGACGTTTCGTGTTCATGACGCCCTGGCTCTACTTTATGGCCCGTCTTTGATTAATGTCAATTCCGGCTTCTTCCGCTTGGCTTGTTCCTTCACCCATTACCCTTCACCCCTCACCCTTTCTTTTCCCAACCCGCTTGTTATACGATGCCCGCACGATTCACACGGAGGAGGCGCGTCATGAACCAACGCCGGCAGGGGCCCACGGTGGTCCAGACCGATTTCAAGGGGCTCGGCCCCAGGCGGCAGGGCAAGGTCCGGGACATTTACGACCTGGGTGACGCACTGCTCCTGATCGCCACCGACCGGATCTCCGCCTTCGACGTCATCCTGCCCGATCCGATTCCCGGCAAGGGCATCCTGCTCACCCGGATGTCGACCTTCTGGTTCAACTGGCTCTGGGCGATGGAGGATATCGTGCCCCATCACCTGATCACCGCGGATGTCGACGAGTTCCCCGAGGCCTGCCGTCCCTACCGGGATCAACTGGCCGGCCGGAGCATGCTGGTGCAGAAAGTCGCCCCCCTGCCGGTCGAATGCATCGTCCGCGGGTACCTGGCCGGTTCCGGCTGGAAGGAATACAAGAGCGGCGGCGCCGTCTGCGGCGTGCCGCTGCCGAAGGGACTGACCGAATCGGACCGGCTGCCGGAACCGGTCTTCACCCCCTCGACCAAGGCGACCACCGGCCACGACGTCAACATCCCGTTTGCGGAGATGACCGGGCGGATCGGCGAGGCGCTGGCCAAGGAGGTCCGGGAGGTGAGCCTCAAAATCTACACCCGGGCCGCCGCCTATGCGGAACAGCGCGGCATTCTGATCGCCGACACCAAATTTGAGTTCGGCGTGGCACCCGATACGCAGCAGCTCGTCCTGATCGACGAAGTGCTCACCCCCGATTCCTCCCGTTTCTGGCCGAAGGACGGCTACCGGCCCGGCCGGTCCCAGCCGAGCTTCGACAAGCAATTCGTCCGGGACGCGCTGGATGCGATGGGCTGGAACCACCAGCCGCCGGCGCCCCATCTGCCGCCGGACGTCATCGCCCAGACGGCGGACAAATATGCCGAAGCGCTCCGCCGGCTCACAGATCAGGGCTAGGCGCCCGTCCGGCCTCCGGTAGTGGGCCAGGTTCACCGTGACATGTTTCAAAAATAGGGACACGTCCCAATTTCCTCATGCTGCGCGCGGCAACCAACGAAATTGGGACGTGTCCCCATTTTTGCCAAACTGGCCCACTACCCGGTTTCCGCGTCGATTTACTCCCCCATCGATTTGTGATAAAACAGGCTGCGCGCTGCCCGGCGCCCGCCCGTCACGCACTCGATGTGACAACCTCCATTGGGTGTATGCGGCGTATGGGCGGTGGGGCCGGGGTGTGGGGGCATCGCCGACCCAAAAGCAAAGCTTTTGGGGAATTCATCTCGGGATGATGCTACAGCACCACACGGCCCCCACATATAATGACCCAGGGGGAGATGAACAGCTCCCCCTGACTTCAATGGAGGAGCTGTGCGAATTGCCATCAAAGGGTCCGCCGTCGAGTTGATCAAGGGCGACATCACCGCCCAGGAGACCGACGCGATCGTGAACGCCGCCAACACCACGCTGAGCGGGGGCGGCGGCGTCGACGGCGCGATTCACAAAGCCGGCGGCCCTTCGATCATGGAGGAGTGCAAACCGCTCGCCCCCTGCCCGGCCGGCGAAGCGCGGCTGACCGGGGGCGGACAGCTCAAAGCCAAGCATGTGATTCACACCGTCGGCCCGGTCTACAAAGACGGCCGGCACAACGAGCCCAGATTACTGGAGAAAAGTTACCGGAGCAGTCTGGAACTGGCCTCCAAACACCGGATCCGCTCGCTCGCCTTCCCCTCAATCAGCACCGGCGCCTACCGTTATCCGGTCGAGGAGGCCGCCCGGATCGCACTCTCGACCGTCGGCGGCTACCTGGTTCAGCATCCGGAGATCGAACTGGTCCGGTTCGTCCTGTTTGACGACAAGACCTATAAGATCTATCAGCGCACGCTCGAAGAACTCTCCGTCGGCGAATAGCAAAGGGGACAGGCTACTTTTTCAACGGCATCCATGCTCGATAATCAGAAAAAGTAGCCTGTCCCCTTTTTGATGGCCGCGTCTTCATATCTCTTAGTACTCGATCAGGGCAGCACCAGCTCCCGCGCCGTCCTCTACACCCGCGCCGGACGCCTCGCCTATCTTGCCCGTGTGCCGCTCGCCTCGATCACTCCAGGCCCCGATCGGGTCGAGCATGCGCCCGCCGATCTGCTCGGCGGCCAGATGGCCGCGCTGCGGAAGACGCTGACCTGGCTGGGCAAGGAGGGCGCGCGGAACATCGCCGCCATCGGGATCACCAACCAACGGTCGACGTTTGTGCTCTGGGATCGCGCCACCGGCCGGCCCCTGGGCCGCGCCGTCAGCTGGCAGGATCGACGCGGCGCGGAAGCCTGCGCCGACATGGCCCGCCATCAGCCGCTGATCCGGCGCACGACCGGCCTGCGGCTCACGCCCCATTCGACCATCGGCAAGCTTCGATGGCTCCTGCGTCGTTCACCCGACCTGAGAAGACGCGCCCGGGCGGGCGATCTCTGTTTCGGCACGGTGAACAGTTTCCTGATCTGGCACCTGACCCGATCCCCCCGATCCGGACAACGCGCCGTTCACGCCACCGATCACACCAACGGCTCCCGCACGCTCATGATGGAGTTGGCCACGGCCGGATGGGACAAGAGGCTGCTTGATCTGTTCGAAATTCCTCCGGCGATCCTGCCGCGACTGCTGCCAACCGCCGCGTTGTACGGCGAGGCCTTCGTCAACGGCCGGGCGATTCCGATTCTCGCAAGCATCGGCGACCAGCAGGCCTCGCTGATCGGCCAGGGCGGCTACCGGCCCGGCCATCTCGCGCTCACCTACGGCACCGGCGGGTTCCTCCTCTGGAATATCGGCCCACGCCCCCAACGACGAACCACACTCCTGAGCACGCCGGCCTGGTCGACGGCCGGCCGGATCGACTACGCGCTGGAAGGGACGGTCAATGCCGCCGGCTCACTGATTCTCTGGCTCAAAGACCGGCTCGGGCTGATCGATGAGCCGGATGAGATCGACCCGCTCTGCCGGGCCTCGCGGGAAGAGCCGGTCTGCATCCCGTCGCTCGCCGGCCTCGGGTCGCCTTACTACGCGCCGGTGGAGACGGCGTTCTTCGGATTGAACAGAAACACCACGCGGGCCGATCTCGTCCGAAGCGTGATGGCCGGCATCGCCCATCTGATGCATGACAATTATGGCCGGATGTGCCGGGAGCGTCACGGCCGGCCGCGCCGGATCACGGCGGGCGGAGGGGCGGCGCAGAGCCGCTGGTTGTTGCAACATCAGGCTGATCTGCTCCGGCAAGAGATCGGTCTCTCGAGCACCTATGAAACCACCTCGCGCGGCGCGGCCTATCTGGCGGGGCTGCAATGCGGCTTTTGGAAGAATCCTGACGAGCTCGATCGTGTGAGCCGCCCCGCCGGCCGTTTCCAACCCCAACGTTCCAGCCGCGGGACCGAAGCCGGCGAGACCCGCTGGCAACAGGCGCTGCAGCTGGCCGGCAAATGGGCGGACCTGCGCAAGTGACCCGCGCTCACCGATTGCGCCGCGCGAGGGCGTCATTCAGATTCCGTCGTGCCGCTGCGTTGGCGGGGTTGATCTGCAGCGTCCGGGTGAACTGCCCGATCGCGTCATCAATGCGGCCCCGCTGAAGAAGGGCATAGCCCAGATTGTTATGCGCCTGTTCTGAATCGGGCTCGACCGCCAGGGCTTGTTGAAACTGCTCCATCGCCTCGTCAAACCGCCCCTGCCTGGCCAGTGCAACGCCCAGATTGCTGTGAACCCGCCCGCCGGCTGCGCCGGCATCCAGCGCCTCCCTGTAATGCATGACGGCCTCCTGGTAGCTCCCCAATTCCACCAGCGCCACGCCCAGGTTGTTATGGGCGTCCGGATTGTCGGGTTCGAGCGCCAGCGCCCGGCGGTAATGCGGGACGGCCTCCCCGTATCTCCCCTGCCCGGCAAAGACGACGCCCAGGTTGACGTGCGCGCGCACATCGGCGGGATTGATCGCGAGTGTTCGGGCGTATTCGTCCTTCGCCTCATCGAACCGTCCCAGTTTTGCCAGGGCGTCCGCACGGTTGCAGTGCGCCGGCGAAAAATTCGGCTGAATGCGCAACGCCTCGGCATAATGGGCGATCGACTCCTCGACCCTGCCCTGATCGTACAACGCCATGCCGAGATTGTTGTGCGCCACGTAGTTGTTGGCTGTCACGCCGAGCGCATGCTCGAACAGCGTCAGACTGTTCCGCCAATGGGTCAGCTGCGCGCGCGTCAGGATCAGCAGGATCAGCAGCAGCGCGCCGGCCGACGCCGCCAGCACGACTCTCCGCGCCGGCCATGCGGCCGTCAGGTCGTCAATGCCCCAGCTCATCATGATGAACAGACCGATCAGCGGCACATAGGTAAAACGATCGGCCATCGCCTGACCGCCGATCTGGATGAAACCGATCACCGGCAGAAGCGTCACGAGGTACCACAACCATCCCGTCACAAGATAGGGCCGCCGGCGGCGCATCCGGACGACCACGATCGACACCAGCGACAGCACCACCACGGCGCCGACCACCCGCCATGGAGGGAGGGTCTGGCCCGGGTGGGGGTAAAACACCGCCAATCCGAGAGGCCAGAGCATCTTTTCGATGTAACCAACGTAGGACACAAGGGCATTCCCGGCGCGAACCCACAGCGGGAACCATTCCATCGAACGCGTGGCCATCCCCCCGCCTTTCAAAAAGTACGTCAGCGCGCTGAACACCGCCACGAGGCCGAACAACGGCAGTTTTTCCCACACCAGTTTCCACGCCGTCATGATGCCGTCGTGCCGGTTTGACCCGCCCGACCCGAAGCGGTCCAGCGGCCAGTAGTCCAGGAGCAGGAGGATGAACGGCGCGGTCACCAGCATGGGCTTCGACATCAGGCCCAGCGCCAGCGCCGCCGCCACCGCGAGATACCGGGGCCGCGTCGGTTGCTCGGCGTACCGGACATACGCCAGCAGTGTCAGGATCAAAAACAACGCGCTCAGCACATCCTTGCGCTCAACGACCCAGGCGACCGACTCCACATGCAGCGGGTGCACCGCAAACAGCGCGGCCACGCACGCACCGGGCCACAGGGCTCCCGTCATCCTCCGGAGCAGCAGAAACAGCAGGACGGTGTTGACGACATGCAGACCGACGTTGACCCCGTGATGCCAGGCAGGGTCGAAGCCAAACAGCTCGATCGTCGCCAGATGGGAGAGGTAGGTGACCGGGATCCACAATTCCTCATGATAATTGGTCACCAGACCGGTGGAAACCGCCCATTGCACGGCGTTCCATGTGAGACCGTCCTTCAGATGGGGATTCTTCGAGACATAGGTGTAATCATCGTAATTGATGAACTCGTAGTGGAGTGCCGGCCGGTAGGCGGCGAGGGTGAGGACAATCAGCAACAGGATGATGAGCCGTTCCGGGTGTCGATCATGCATCCTGAGCACGTGATTCAACATGATGAACCCGCCCGGGGGCGACAGGCCGGTTCAATCCAACTCTTTTCAAACGACCGCGGTCCTGACACGGCCGGTCATGTCCCAAACCGTCGTTTGAACAGCAACATCAACGTCTCACGAGCCGTCTTCATGATGTTCATTTTGCTGGCGCCCTGCTTGAGATCATAGCGGAGGATCATCGGCACTTCGCCGAAGATCAACCGCAACCGTCTCAGCTTGAAGAGAATATCCACCATGCACTGAAAACCGTCCTGATCCAGAAAATCGCCGCCATATTGCTGAACGGCCCGGCTGAGGACATCCGCCCTGTAGGCTCGAAAGCCGCTTGTAAAATCACGCACCCCCTGGATGGGCAGCACCCATCGACACAGAAGGGATCCGGCATAACTGAAGAACCGCCGCGTCACCGGCACGCCATAAGTTTGCGATTGCGGCTGATACCGGGACGCGATGACCACGTCGCACCCCTCGCGAATCATCCGGACCATGTGCACGATCAGCCCCGGCGTATGGGTGTCGTCCGCATCCATGGTGACGATGATGTCCCGCTCCGCCGCCGACTCCATCGCGATGATCAGTCCGTCCCGGAGGGCAGCTCCCAGCCCTTGATTCGTCTCATGCCGCTTCAGCAGGATCGGCATATGAGAGCCGTGATCGCGAACGATGGCCGCCGTCGCGTCGCGACTGCCGTCATCGATGACGATGACCCGGTAGGAGAACCCTTCCTCCCACATGGCCATATCAATGCGGTCCAGCAGCGCCCCGATCCTGGATTCCTCATTGTAGGCCGGCAGGACCACATGAACCGTTTGCCGCTGCATGGGCCGCCGCCCGCCTTGAGCGCTCACCTCATCGGTCATGCCGGCAGGCCCCCCTGTGCTTCCGAGAGTGGACGAACCCCGTCAGCGCCCGCAGCGGCTGCCTTCCGCTTGTGTCGCCCCTGACAGGACGTCATCATCATCCGGCTCATCATCGTCGAATCGAGACCCTGAATTGCGTACGAGTTAACGCTATTGGGCAGTCAATTGCAAGTGGCGTTTGACATCAGAGACTGATCAGTTGTGCGCAATCGCCACAAAGGGAACATGTCTGACTTGGCTGATCGAAAGTGCCGTGGATATCGGCCAAACCTCGCCGGTTCACGGCGGGCGGCGGGGCGGTTTTTGAAAGAGCCTCGAAGAGCTGGATCGTCTGACCCGTTCAACGCGACGCTGTACACCCCGCCCAGTCGGATGCGACACGCAAATAACGACACACCCAATGGGACAGCACGTTGATGTTGGTGGAAATGTGGAGCGCGTGACCTGTTTGAGCCGGCCGTGGCCGCGGAACCTTTAATGCATCCGCTGTTGCATCTGCGCGGAAAGTTTTTGCTGGGCTTCGTCGCGATACCGTTCAATCATTGGAAAATGCGGGATAAACTGCAGGACTTGATTAAAAAGATCGACCGCCTCTTGATACTTGCCCAATTGCTGGAGATCGATCAGACCCAAGTGGTAATACGCCTCCCAATCTTTGGGCTTGAGTGGAATTGAAGCCTGGAAGGTTTCCACCGCCTTCTGCGTCTGTCCAGCCTGGAGGTAGGCAAATCCCAGCAGTTGGTCATTCTCATAATCGGGCTGATGACGACTGATCTGTTCGAGGAAAAACACTCGATCGTTGGCATGGCGGGCGCTGACCAACCAGGTGCCCATGTCATGGGCAAACGAGTAATCGGCGGGATAGATCTCCAGGTATTTTCGGGCACTGGCCACGGCTTCACCCCATTGTTGCCGGGCAATAAACCCCTTGATCAGATTGCGCCAGGCGCTCGCGGCCGTCGGGGCCGCCTTCAGTACCTCGCGCGCATAATGGTCTTCGTCCCGCTCGATTCGGACGACCCATGGTGTGCCGAAGGCCCCCTCGCGCAGATACACCAACACCGCTTCCCCACCCCACAGCCGCCGTCGCTCGCGAACCGTCAACAACACATTCCTTGTTGTCCCCGTCCCACTCCCCAACCCCTCCCCCAATCCCTCCAATGACCGCACTGTGGCCCAACTATAGGGGATGACCGCTCCCAGATCGATGTCCGCACCGGAGATCGAGACAATTTCCGACCGATGCACAACAACCGTTGACTGGCTCGCCACCGCGTTGGCGGAGAGAAACAGGCTGTAGCCCACGTACAGCACCATGACCGTCGTCGCGCCCCGATCGATCCACCGCGCAACCGTACGAATCGGATGGTCGGGAGGAATCTGCAGCAGGAAATAATTGAGAAACAACATCGAGCCGACAATACTCAACCCGATTCCGATCCACGGCAGAAACGGCACGACCGCGTCCCCGACAATCCGGTAGCGCAGTTGCAATGCCATCGCCCAGAGGCATAAACCAACGAAGAGCGCATATTTGGCTTTGAGCATCCAGGGACGCATCATCACCTGCCGGCTCCAACGTGCGGCAATCGCATCATGACGCCTTCGCAGCGGGAAGGTTTTGAACCGCAAACGATCGAATCTTGGCGGCTCCCAGGTCGTTTGGATTCAGCGCCAGCACACGATTGGTGCAGTCCGCCGTCTTTTGAAACTCTCCGGCCTTAAAATAGATGCTGCACAGGCTCAGCATGTCTCCCGTCGTTTGAGCCCCATGTTGAAACGCCAGTTCATAGAAGGTGATCGCCTGCCGTACGTCGCCTTTGTAGGAATAGAGACTGCCGAGTCCTGTATAGATGCCCGAGCGGGAAGGATCCAATGCCAACGCGGTGTGATAGACCTCAATCGCTTCATCTTGCTTTCCCAAAGCAAATCCCAGAATATGGGCGATCATCTCATGGGCTTCGGCGTTGGTTGGATCCTGTGCGACCGTTTGTTTGTAGTACTCAAGCGCGCGCGCATGATCGCCCATGAATTTATACAGATACGCCGCCGCACTGAGCAGCTCAGGATTGTCCGGATCACGGTCCACCGCTGCCTGGGCAACGGTGAGCGCCTGCCTGTAATCGGCCAGCTTCTCGGACAGCAGGTGGCTGTACGCCGACACCACGTAGCCGTCCGTTGGGGCATGCTCATAGGCCCCCTTGAGCATTTGATATTCGCTGGTCAGATCCCCGCGCTCCGAGTAGAGTCGAGCCGCCGTTGTGCGCGCATAAATATTGCCGGGGTTCACCTCAAGGGCTTTTTGAAACTCGTCCAGAGCTTTCTCCTGATCGCCTTCTTTGTCATCGATCACACCCAGCGTCACGTAGGCATCGTCGGCGTGGTCTCCGGCGCGAATCGCCTGGGCAGCCCAAGATTTCGCTACACGGGCGTGCGACTCGTCAAAAATTCTCAGATAGCGGTGAGCATATGCCAGCATGCAGGCCGGACGTTCCTGCTTTGGGAGATCCGTCAACTCACCAGTCACCCGCAACATCCAGAGAAATGAAGTGGGCCGATTCTCGATCAGGCCGTGACGCAATGCGCGATTGAGGGCATTCACCGCTTCTCCGTACCGCTTGGCCCTGGCATGGGCCACGGCGGACAACAACAACGCGTCATAATGATCAACCCTGACGTCGAGAACTCGAGCCAAATAGCCCTGCGCCTGCTCCAGTTGACCACCCTCAATGGACAATTCCGCCAAATCGAGCAAGGCATCGACATCACGGGGATTGCCAGTCAGCGCCCGCTCAGCCTGTTGCCTGGCTGCCGTGACATCACCCATTTCCAGGAGATTCAATGAGGCTGCCCGCAGATGAGCGCGATAGGCATCGGCTGCCCTCGTATAATCGCCGATTTCATACCAGACTAATCCCTTGATGCCATTGAGAGACGGCTGAAAAAATCGGCCGTCCAATTGAGAAAAATGGTGCCAGACAAGCAGCCAGAAGAACCCCAGCAGCAGAATGAGCAGTGAGCGGCGGTTGATACTCAGTGTTTGATCTTCCATGGCAGCCTTCTCCGTAAGGGTAGCAGGAAAACCCCCTCTGTCAATTTTAAAGAGAAATCAGGCCATTCCATCGGCGGGAGAACGAAGCACCCATAAAGAAGTTGCGGAACTGCCCGCTGGCATGCTATAGTTACACTAGTTTTGACGAACCCCGAGGCGGTATCCGCTCCACGGCAGTACGCACGATCCCTCCTCAGAAGTCCGGTCCTTCAGATTTCACCGATCGACCACCACACTTCTTAACGGTTCCTCAATCCAGGCACAAGGCCTGAAGGCTGGGTTCTGTCATCGTGACGGCGCCCACTCGCCTCTCTCTGTCCTTGTGCACACATGACGGGACTGCGGTCCCGCACACAACAAGGAGTCAGTACACGTATGTCATTTGACACACTGGGGCTTGCCCCGGAAATTATCCGCGCCGTCAAGGCGAAAAACTACGAAACCCCGACCCCGATCCAGGCCAAGGCGATTCCCGCCATTCTGGACGGCAAGGATCTGATCGGCTGCGCGCAGACCGGCACCGGCAAGACCGCCGGCTTCACCCTGCCGATCCTCCACCGGCTGATGGCGGGCAAATCGCCGTCGCTCCGCGTGCTGGTGCTCGTGCCCACGCGCGAGCTGGCCGCACAGGTCTCCGACAGCATCAAAACCTACGGCCGGTTCCTGCGGCTGCGCACGGCGGTCGTCTATGGCGGCGTCGGCTACGCGCCGCAGATCCAGGCGCTGCGCAACGGCGTCGATATTCTGGTCGCCACACCCGGGCGATTATTGGATCACATGCGCCAGGGGCTCGTGCGCTACAACGCGCTCGAGGTGCTGGTGATTGACGAGGCGGACCGGATGCTCGACATGGGCTTTCTGCCCGACGTCAGGACGATCCTGAAAACGCTGCCGACGCAGCGCCAGACGCTCTTCTTTTCGGCGACGATGCCGCCGGAAGTCCAGCGGCTGGCCAATGAAATCCTCAAACAGCCGACCGTGATCGAGATCGCCCGGCAGGGCACAACGGCCAAGAACGTGCGACAGGTGGTTTATTCCATCGACACCGCCCGGAAGCGCGATCTGCTGGTTCATCTGATCGACAAGGAGCAGATGGGGCAGGTGCTGGTCTTTACCCGGACCAAACACCGGGCCGACCATCTGGCCGGCCAGCTGGAGCGGACGGGCAAGCGGGTCGCGGCCATCCACGGCAATAAAAGCCAGGCGGCCCGCACCAAGGCGCTGGAGGCCTTCCGGCGCGGTTCCATCCAGGTGCTTGTGGCCACCAATCTGGCCGCGCGCGGCTTGGACGTGAAAGGCATCTCTCACGTGGTGAATTATGAGCTGCCGGAGGTGCCGGAGGATTATGTCCACCGGATCGGCCGGACGGCCCGGGCCGAAGCGGCCGGGGATGCCATTTCCCTGGTTGCCCCGCACGAACGGGAGCAGCTGCGCGAGATCGAACGGCTGATCGGCGAGAAAATCCCTCAATCCACGGTTGAAGGGTTTGAGCACCGTCCCGACACCGGGACGGACGCGCCGAAACGCTCGTTTCAACCCCGGCGCGAAGGGCGCCATGCAGGGAGAAACTCCGGGGCCGCCCACCGTCAAGGACCATCACGCAGGTTCTCCGAACGGGGCGCCCCACGGTTCGCCCAGGGCAATGAGCGATCGCTCCGGTCTCCCCGGGCGGATTCGGCCCCGCACCAGGGGCCAGGTCCGGCGCGAAACGGGCAAGAGGGGCACGGTCACAAACCTGCCGATCGGCAGCCTGTGGCAGGCGGCTCCTGGCGCCGCTGGTCGTCAAACTGATCACCGAGTAACAGCATCAGTCGCTCCCCGCGGGTTCGCTTTGAACGGAAGCCCGCGGGGAGCGGCTGTTTTTACAGAAGGGACCCGCGCCACGTCCTCAGCAGCAAACCGGCTGGCATCATGACAACCGCCCGAAGATAAAGCGCCACGTCAACGATGGACGATCAGGGGTAGTGGGTCAGTTTCACCGCGACCGGCTAAAAATAGGGACACGTCCCAATTTCGTTGCGTGCCGTGCGTCGCACGAGGAAATTGGGACGTGTCCCTATTTTTGCCACGGTGGAATCCATCAAACTGACCCACTACCCGATCAAGGAGCCGCCTTCCCCGCCTTGTGTTGTGTTTGAAAAACTCTATTGAGATTCATCCGCGCCTCGGAAAACGACGGGTCGAGCCTGAGCGCGATCTCAAATTCCTGCACGGCCTCGCCGGACCGTCCCAGTTTGTCATAGGCGATCCCCAGATTATTGTGCGCCGGCGCCAGCCCCGGATCAAGACGCACCGCTTCAGTAAATTGTGCGATCGCCTCTTCAAATCGTCCCCGGTTGCCGAGCGCCATTCCGAGTGTGTTGTGCGCGAGCGCCAGATTGGGGTTCAATCGCATGGCTTCGGCCAACTGCGCGATGGCGTCATCACGCCGGCCAAGCTTCAACAACACCGAGCCCAGATCGCTGTGCGTTTGGGCGAAATCCGGGTCGAGGCGAATCGCGTCCGTCAGCAGGTCGATCGCCGCATCGGTGTCACCCCGTTGAGCCAGCTCGTTTCCCAGGTTCCGCTTCGCCTCGACGAGGCCGGGGGCGAGCCGGAGGGCTTCGGCAAAGTGGCGAATGGCCTCATCATGCCGGCCCTGAGCCGCCAACACGGTTCCCAGATTGTTATGGGCCAGGGCGAAATCGGGATTAATCTCAATCGCCCGCTGAAAATGATTGCGCGCGTCATCAAGCCTGCCGGCATTGACCAAATCAATGCCGACGTTGTTGTATGCGATGTAATTGCCCTCCGTCACGCGGAGGGCCTGCTCGAACAGCGTGGCGTCATTGCGCCAGTAGCGAAGATCCCCCTGCACCATCACGATACAGAAGGCCAGTGTGCCGATCGCCGCACCGGACAGGAGAACCTGACGATACCGCAAGGACGCCAGCAGGCCGGACAGGCCCCAGGCCGCCAGGATGAACAGCCCGATCAGCGGAAGGTAGGTATACCGATCCGCCATGGCCTGCACACCCGCCTGCACCAAACCGATTACCGGCACAAGCGCGACAAGATACCACAGCCACCCCGCGATCAGATACGGCCGACGCCGCCGTTCTCTTATGGCAACAAGGGAGATGCACACGAGCAGCACACCCGCTCCCGCCGCCTGCCATGCGGGAACACCTCCGCGCGGATAGGGATAGAGCACCGCCAGATCATGCGGCCAGATCATCCTGCCGATGTAGCTCACATAGGAGACCAGCACGTTCCCGAGGCGCACCGATGCCGGTGTCTCCCCAAACGAATGCACCACGCCCTCCCGCTGTGCGGCCAAAAGCGTGATCACGGCGGAGGCCGCGGCCAGCGCGAACAGGGGCACTTTCTCCCGTGCCAGGCGCCACCACACCCGCCCCCGGCCCTGCACCGCAGTTGCGGGAATACGGTGGAGCGGCCAGTAATCAAGCAGCAGCAACAGACACGGAACGGTGACCAGCATGGGCTTGGCCATCAACCCCAACGCAAAGACCAGGACCACCGCGAGATACCGATGGAGCGCGGGGCGCTCCACGTACCGCACGTAGGCCCAGAGCGTCAGCATGAAAAACAGTCCGCTCAGCACATCCTTGCGCTCACTGACCCACGCCACGGACTCCACGTGGAGCGGATGAACCGCGAAGAGGGCGGCGACGAAGGCGCTGGGCCACGTCGACCCGGTCATCCTCTGCAGGAGCACAAACAGCAGCATGGCATTCAGGGCGTGCAGGAGGACGTTCGCCAGATGGTGGGCGGCCGGGTCCATCCCGAACAGTTGAATCACGATCAGATGAGAGAGAAACGTCGCCGGAATCCAGTAGTCCGCATTCGGCGAATCGGCCGTCAAATCGGCCGTGGACGCCCACCGGACGCCTGCCCAGGTCAGGCCGTCACGGAGATGGGGATTCTCCGAGACATAGAGATGATCGTCATAATCGATGAATTCATTATGACGCACCGGCCAGAAGACGATCAGGGTGCCCACCATCAACAACAGGCTCAGGACCGCCACAGGGCGACGACGCAGAACGGCAAAGGCTGTCTTGACCGGTGGATGTGCAGTCATCTTAAGCACGAGTTTATATGAACCGTTTAAATTTCACACGCCGGGCCGCCGGGACATCCGTGCGCAGAAGCAGCAGCCTCCGGGAAGTATGATTGAGCGCCCCTGCGATCTTACCGCGGATCAGGACCAGCACCGAGTGACCGTGCACGCTCTCGTGCTTGGGCGCCGAGGCGCAAGGCTTCGAGTAAATGGTGGTTGGCCTCATCGTACTTGCCCTGCTTGGCCAAAACCTGCCCGAGATTGTTATGCGCCGGTATCAGATCTGGGCGTAGACGGAGCGCTTCCCTAAAATGGCTCATTGCCTCATCAAGCTTTCCCTGCCGGGCCAGCACAATGCCCAGATTGTTGTACGCATCGGCAAAATCCGGCATCGACAGAATGGCCTGTGTGTAATGGGCGCCGGCCTCGTAAAATTTATCCTGCTGGGCCAGGACGATACCCAAGTTGTAGTGGGCTCTTGCAAGATTGGGCTCCAGCCACAGGGCCTTGGAGTAGTGTGCAACGGCGATTTCGAGCTTCCCCTGCTGGGCCAGCAGCAATCCAAAATTATTGTGCGCTTCCGCAAAATCCGGCTTAATTTGTAACGCTTGCAGATACTGATCTTCAGCCTCTTTGAGCCTGCCCTGTCTGGCAAGTTCATTCGCCAGACCGTTATGCGCCACGTAGTTGCCGCCCGTCACTTCAAGAGCATGTTCAAAGAGCGTGACGCTGGTGCGCCAATACCCTATCTGCACCCACGCTGCCGCGACCAACACGGTCAACACCCCGACGGCCACCAACGCCAGCACGCGTTTTTGATGGCGCCATCCGGCCGTCAGGTCGGAGACGCCCCAGGCGATGATGATGAACAGGCCGGTAAACGGCAGATAGGTATACCGATCCGCCATCGCTTGGCCCCCGACCTGAACGAGTCCGATCACGGGGACAAGAGTCCCCAGATACCAGAACCAACCCACGGCCAGATAGGGCAATCGCTTCCCCGCAAGCAGCACGAGGAGCGTCACGCCGCCCAACGCCACGACCGCCCCCGCCACCTGCCAGAGCGGCAACGTCGGGCCGGGGTGTGGATAGAAGACCGCCAGGTTGTGAGGCCAGAGAAGCAACCCAATATAGCTGACATAGGCGACAAGGGCGTTTTCAATACGTGCCGACAAAGAAATTACACCAAATGTCTTAATCGCCCCCCCTGCTTGCTGAGCAGCATATGTCACCATACAGGAAGCGAAGGACAGGACCGCCAGCGGCGCCTTCTCACGCATCAGCCTCCATATCTGCCAACGCTTCGCCGGTGCGCTCCATTGCCCAGACGGGAAACGCCCCAGCGGCCAGTAATCCAGCAACAGCAGCACAAACGGCAGGGTCACCAGCATCGGCTTGGCCAGCAGCCCCGCTGCAAACGTCAGCACCACCAGCAGATATCTCCGCACACCCGGCTGTTCGGTATAACAAAGATAGGCCCACAGCGTCAGCAGCCAGAACAGCGCGCTCAAGACATCCTTGCGCTCGGCGATCCAGGCCACGGACTCGACATGCAGGGGGTGCACCGCAAAAAGGGCCGCGACGAAGGCGCTGGGCCACAACGCTCCGGTCAACCGCCTTAACACTCCCAACAACAGCAATACGTTGCCCACATGGAGCAACAGGTTGGTCAGATGATGCCCGGCGGGAGACATCCCATAGAGATCCACATCGAGCATATGGGACAGCCAGGTCAGCGGATGCCAGTTGCCGGCGCGGACGGTTGTAAAAGCCCATTGGACTCCCTGGAGAGTTACGCCCTGCTGGACCTGACGGTTCTCGGTGACGTACTGATCGTCGTCATAAGCGATAAAACCGTGCTCTCCCACCGGCCAAAACACCGTGATGGTGATCACCATCAGCAGCAAGCTGATAAAAAGGGAGCGTGATCGCCGATTGAAACGGGAAAATTCTTCCATGAATTTAGCGTGTTGTTACGAAAGTTTCATCATTCTTTTCCACCTTAACAAGCAATCTCAGGGCAAGAACATGAGGCGTACGCATCGTGTCCAGTTCCGCCATCAAGCATAAAGACGACGATGGTGACGGAAAAGTTTTCAGGACGCGGGATCTTAAATCATGGAACAGCTTCTCAAGCCGATTGGCATCGTCCTGACTCACCACAACTCGCTAAGGCTCCTGGCGGTCGGCAGGGAAGATCGATGAGGTCATCAGCCCCATCTTTGCCGCACGAAATATGATCGCCGTCATGAGACACCCCGCACCGTAGACCACACTTCGCCTGAAATTGATCGAAGACGCTTCGGGAAAATAACGGGTCGGGCAACTGACTTCTCCAATCGTGCAACCCCGCCACAGGATTTGGGCCAGCAGCTGGTTATCAAACAAAAAATCGTCGGAATTGGAGTGAAACGGCAGTTGTTCCAGCAACTGGCGGGAAAACGCCCGATAGCCCGTATGGTATTCCGACAGTTTGGCTCCGAGCAGAATGTTCTCCACGAAGGTCAACGCGCGATTGGCGACATATTTCCATAGAGGCATTCCTCCCTTCAGGGCATACCCACCGAGAATTCTCGATCCCAGCACGCAGGGATATAGCTCATTCCCGATTATCGCGGCCATGACCGGGATCAGCTTCGGCGTATATTGATAATCCGGGTGGACCATGATGATGATCTCCCCGCCTTCCTCCAAAGCTATTCGATAGCAGGTTTTCTGATTGGCCCCGTAACCTCGATTACGATCATGAACGCACACCTTGGTGCGGGGAAGGCTCCGTGCAAGCTCGGCAGTCTGATCCCGGCTGCCATCATCAACGAGAATGATCAGATCGACCAGGTCTTGTCCGAGAACCTCCTCATGCGTCTTGCGCAGCGTCAATTCGGCATTGTAGGCCGGCATCACCACAATGACTTTTTTATCACGAAACATTCACGCTCCGTGGAAGGGCGGTAGTGGGTCAGTTTCACCGCAACCGGCTCAAAAATGGGGACACGTCCCAATTTCCTCGTGCGACACACGGCACGCAACGAAATTGGGACGTGTCCCCATTTTTGCCACGGTGGAATCCATCAAACTGACCCACTACCGGAAGGGCGATAACCAACCATTCATGGGCTCCATTGTAAGAACAAGTGGCACGAGGATCAAGTCGACCGCCCTGCGCCACAAACAGGATTTGGCGCACTCCAAATCGTCTCGAAATCAGCATGGAGATGCCCCCCAGCCTGCCCTGATGGGCATGTGGGTCGTCGAACTGACATTCCCGGCGCTTCACGCCGCCGCACGAGGGAGCATCCGGTGTTTCACACGGGGAACCGGCGCTCGCCGATTTGGACGATGGCGGCTCCCCCGTTATTTTCACCCGCCTAACCGCTTGATATCACAAGGCCTGAAAATATACCCCCCCATTTGGGTTGACATATTTCAGCCATCAGGTACCTTCTACCCTAATGATTCCGGGGCTCAAAAAGGGCGTGGGGGTGTTGCTTGTGGTCGCGTTGACCGGATGTGCCGGCGCGCCTCCGCCGAAACCTGTTGTCGTCGTTCCCGTCACCCACACCCAGCTTGCCGCCACTCCCGCCCAGGCGCAGGTCGTCACGGTCGCCCAATCGCTGCTGGGCTCGCCCTATCAATACGGGGGCGCCACCCCCAAGGGCTTTGATTGCAGCGGCTTTATCTTTTATGTCTACCAGACGGCTGCCGGCGTGGTGCTGCCCCGGGAAACCCAGGGATTGAGCCAGATCGGCCGTCCGATCGATGTCTCCGACCTGAAGCCGGCCGATATCGTGTATTTCAAGATTGACCGGTCGCTCTCGCTGCACGCCGGCATCTATCTGGGTGACGGCCAGTTCATCCACGCCCCCAGCTCCGACGGGCAGGTGAATATCCAGAGCCTGGCCACCGATTATTGGAAGGCCCGCTACATGGGCGCGCGCCGGGTCCTCTGGCGCTCCGGCTTGTAACACTCAAGCCGCCCTCCCCCACCCCCGCAGATCAAGTGGAATGGCGATGGCGGGCTGATGGTCCCCCGGCCCTGGCCACGGCGCCTTCACAGAGGAAGTGATAAATTTCGGCATGGCGCTTGGTTTCCCAGACATCGGCGCCCCAAATATAGGCGCCGTGGTCGCGCACAAGGATGCAGTACGATTTGGCAAAGACGGAATCGGCCAGGACCTTGCGCATTTGATGCAGGAGATCCGGCTCGTAGCCGGTGTTGTCGATGATCGCGACCGTATGCTTGTCCTGATTGGTCGCCCCCTTGATGCCCTTGAGCATTTCGAGCTGCTGAAAGACCACCCGGTCGCCCCCCTCCGCCAGATCGCCGGCCAGGACGGCCGACAACGCATGGCTGTGCATCACCGAGCCGGCACCCTTGCTGCGGATAATCTCACAAAAAATCGGGCTGCATTCGGAGAGGCGCAGGGCGGGATTGCGCGGCCGGCTGACGATCTCGCCTGATTTGGCATCGACCACGAACAAATCGGCCGGCAGAACCCGTTCCTTATGAACGCCGGTCGGCGCGACCAGCACCTTCCCCGGCTCGCCCATGCCGCAAATGCCGCCGCCGGTGCCGGAGACCCAGTTCTTGGTATAGAACAACCGCAACAACTCGCAGAGCAGTTCACGCGCGGATGTTGCGGAGGAGGAACGACCGGCGCGCGCGGAGGAGGGTCGACGGCTCATGACGAGCCGGGATCGTAGCACCCCGCCTGCGGGGAGTCAACCGACATCACCGCGCCACCATGATGACGGTGACAGACGTCCTGTCGAGGCTATTTTCCTGATGGCGTCTTCAGATTGGCGGCGATGCTTTCCAGGCCCGCCCGGGCGCAGGCTTCATCAAATTGGGCGCCCGGCGCGCCGCCGACGCCGATGCCGCCGATGACGTCCCCGCCGGTTTCGATCGGCAGCCCGCCCCCCAGCATGAGAATGTTGGGATCCATATCCCGCAACCCCTGCGCCGCCGGCTGCTTGGCGATCATCTCCGCCAGCTCGCCGGTCGGCCGCCGCAGGCTGGCGGCGGTATAGGCTTTTTTTGTGCTGCTGGAAACGGTATGCGGCCCCGCGCCGCTCGCCCGCATGAAGGCCAGGAGCACACCGCTGCGATCCACCACCGCCACACTCACCCGGTAGCCGTCCTCCTTGCACTTGTCAAAGGCGCCGGCCGCCGCCTTGGCCGCCACGGTCGCCGGCAGCACCGGTTCCTTCGGCAGCTCCTCCGCCGCCGAAGCGGCCCGCACGATGATCGCCGCCGCAAGCACACCCACAGCAAGAGGCATCCGGCGCATCACATCCTCCTCCCCGGCGTCACCCGCCGCCAGGTCCATGGTCGTGATCAGCCGCCATGAGTTTGTACAACGCTTTTCGGCCGAAGTAGATCAAGAGAAACGATAACCCCACCGAGACCGGCACAAAGAGGCCGGTCGCGACGGCCGCATGTGAAAACCAGCCCAGCTCTTCCGCGGCCTTGAAAAGATAGCCGGCCAGACCGGTCAGATAATAGGCGATCACAATGACCGAAAGACCTTCGACCGTTCTCTGCAGAATCGCCTGGCTCTTGGTCGTCTTATCGACACTCGAGAGCAATTGAATGTTTTGCTCCTGCTGCATCAGGTTGACCTGTGTCCGGATCACCGAGATCAGGCTTTGAAAATCGGCCTCAGCGGCTTCGATCCGTTTGATGAGCTGCTGGTACCCGTCCGCCACGCCGGAGATGCCTCCCAGGACGTAGTCCGACAACGGCAGGAAGGGGGCGGCGGGCTTTTCCTGCAACGAGCGGACGGTGGCATGGACGATGGCGTTATAGGGCGCCGAGGCCGACAGGCGGACGCGCATCGCCTCGGCGAATCGGCTCACCTCCAGAAAGTCCTGCGTCATCCGGCTGACCCATCCCCGGAGCAGGCCGGCGTCCGCCGAGCTCAACTGCGCGGTGATCGTTTCCCGCTGGCGGAGATGATGCTGTTCCAGCTCGTGGATCCGGTCGAGTGCCCTCGAAAATTCGGCGAACGGCAGCAGCAGGAGGTGATAATAATTTTCGATCGTCACCACGGCATCGGTCACCTGGCCCAGGTGGGCCAGCAGCGCCTTCGGGTCCGACGCAAAGATGAGGTAGCGCTCACGCGCCTGGTCATCGGGCGTGAAGCTCGTGACCACGGTGATCTCGCCGCCGAAGAGCCGGCTGCCGTAGACGCTGCGGCCGGGCAGCAAGGCCCGGATCAGCTCCGGGGCGACGGCGCGTTCCTGCGAGAAGATCAGATCCAGCGCGCTGATCGGCGTGCCGGAGGGGGTGAGCGGGAAGGCAAAGCCCGGGAGTTTGACCGGCCCGAATTCGAGGGGCAGCGCTTTGTCATCGGGAATGTGCCAGACCTGATAACTGTAATATTCGGTGTGCGCCTCCCAGGCGATGATCAGGCGGTCGCCGTTCTCCTCGACCCGCGCGCCGTAACCGAATTTTTCGGCCACCGCGCAGTTCGCCTCCGGAATCGCCAGCCGGCTCAAAACCCGCAAAAATTCGTGACGGCTTTGGGGACGATCCCTCGGCGGATCCGCCATCCGGTAGGCCACGTGATGGACATGGGCCGGGAAATCGAGCCACTCCTCGAGATATTTCTTCGGGCGGACGTGCAGCCGTTGGATGGTGGCGGGATCGTTGGGGGACAAGGCATCTGCCATCTGACCACTCCTCAGACCGTACCGAACCATGCAGTCAACCCACACGGCCGCTTACGCATTGTACGCAAACGGCCCGCCGATGTCATCTGGTTGAGTGTGGAACCGGATCGGAACGGCAGGGACTTCAGTACATCTGCTTGATGACGTCGATGCCCGGACTCAGGGTGCGCCGCCACTCGGCTTCCAATTGCGGAGAAAACTGCGGGTCAAGCTCCGCCAGGGTTTTGATCAGGGAATCGCCCCAGACGATGAACATGTCCGGCGCAATGTTCATCCGCTTCCGGCTGTGCAGTTCACCGAGCCGCTTGATGGCCATTTTGCCCGACGCTTTCCCCTCGGCGTAATCCATCAAGGACACCAGGCCGTGGAGAAAGAGCTCCTTCTGTCTGGCGAAGTCGGTGTGCTTGAAGAGCGCGGCGATTCTCGGATCGGCGTGCAGAAGAATCTCGTAAAAACGTTCCGGCAATCGGGGGCCGTAGACACGGCCGAAACTCTCTTTGACTGTGGTCACCGCGTCCTCCCTGTGTCATCCCACGCGTGGCCGTGACTGAGCCGGACCCGCTAGAGCTTATCCCAAACCCGTCAGGAAGGCAACGAGGCGAGAAAATCCCGAAAGGCCGTCACATAGCCTGCGCCGCCGGCGATGTAGGTGTCGTTGTGATGCGCGCCTGAAATCGTGTAGAAGCGCTTCGGCTCATTGGCGGCGGCGAAGAGGCGCTTGCCGTGGGCATAGGGCACGACCTCATCGCGGTCGCCGTGCAGGATCAGCAGCGGGGCATCGATGGCGCCAATCTTTGAAAGCGAATCGTACTGTGTCGAAATCAGCCCCCCGACGGGCAAAAAGGGCACGACGACCTTGGCCATCTCCCGAACGGACAGAAAGGGCGCCTCGAGAATCAGCCCATCGGGCCTCGCCCGACGGGCCAGTTCCACCGCCACGGCCGAGCCGAGCGACTGGCCGTAGTAGACGACCCGCCCCTGATCACCGCGGTCGCGCAGATAGGCCAGCGCCGCCTCCGCATCGAGATACGTGCCCGTTTCCGACACCTCTCCCTCACTCCGGCCGTATTGACGGTAATCGAGCATGAAGATATTCACGGCGAGGTGATCGTGCAATGCCCGGAGCTGGCGCACGCGATCGCTGAGATTGCCCGCGTTGCCGTGAAACCAGAGCAGCGTGATGGGCGAGCCGTCCGCCTGCGGCGGAGCCGGCACATACCAGCCGTTGATCCGGACATTGTCGGATGTTGTGAGATAGACGTCTTCAAACGCCAGGCCGGCCGATTGCGGCGTGGCGCTGATGAGCGGTTCGGGGAAAAAGATCATCTCGTTCATGTCACAGGCCGTCAACAGGAGGCCCAGTGCCAGCGCGCCGGCGCCCGGCAACCGACCGGGCTTCATTTGGGCCGCTTGGGTTTGCGTCGACTATTCGATGTCGGGGCCCGTGCGGAATCGATACCGCGTCGATCATGTGTTCTCCCCAAAGCAAGCTTTGGGGTGGCGATGCCCCCACTCCCCTGAGTCTTGCCCCCTCGCTCGCGTAACTTCCGCTTAGCAACCGGGGATCGCGTCCGCTGTCCCGGCTCCACACCGATCCGCGAATCATCGGCCAGGACCCGCTCCACGAGCCGCTGCGCCGTCTCGTCAAACACCTCGGAGGAGTCCGGCAGATAGAGCCATTTGGCCAGTACGGGATGGGGGACAAGTTCGGCCTCTTCCCGCAGCAGGGCGGGATGATGTTCGCGGGCGGTCGGGACGAGCACACCCTGCCACGGCTCCCGGCTCGCCGCGAGCACCAGCATCAGCCGGCCGTGCAGATAGACACCCAGACACCCGAACATGGCGCGCTGCAGATAGGACGGCTGCTCCATGAGGGGTTCCACCACCCACTGCAGCGGATGTTGAAGAACCCCGCCTTTTCCGCCTGAAGCGGAGGCGGGGGTTCCCTGCCGGCCGGCAGGCAGGCTCGATCCTCCCGAGGGGATGAGTTTCATTCTTATTCGCCCGCCAACCCCGCCTTCACAGTCCGCCGTCTGTGAAAGCGGGGACTGTGCTCGCTGTCCGGGTTCACGACCCATGGCATCGGCTCAGCGCGCGGCTATTGCTCTATTTCAAACTTGCGGCCGGCCCATTCCTCAAACCCGCCCAGCAGTTCCATCACCGGAAATTTCCGCTTGGCGAAATAGGCCGCCGCTTCGGCCGCCAGCGGGCAGGTGGCGGAGTAACCATAAAAGACATTGACCTTGCCCTTGGCCAGGCCGGAATTGGTTGTCCAACGATCCCTGGGAAGATTCACGGCGCCGGGGATGTGGCCGCGGTCATAATCCTCCCGCTCGCGCACGTCGATCACATGCAGGTCGACGCCGTCCGTAATCCGGCGGCGCAATTCCACCGGCCCCATCGTAAAGGCGAGCTTTTGTTGAAAATAGGCCAGCGCGGCGGCCGGATCGGGCAACTCTTGTTGCAGTTCCATGACAGCCTCTCCATCGTGTCGTGAATAATGTCCCCTACGCGATCATCCGCGTCGTTCGGTGCTCCGGTTTCAGGCGCCGGACCAGCCAGACGACCAGCGCGACGCTCGCAACCAGCCACAGCCATGCGCCCCAGCCGTGAAAAAACCGGGCGCCGGCCTCGCCCAGGAAGTAGCCGATTGAGCCGACCAGGGCGGCCCAGACCAGGCAGTTGGGCGCCTGATAGCTCAAAAATCGACCGAGAGACAACCGCGTCAGGCCGAACGCCGTGGCGCCGATCATACGAACCCCATAGAGATATTGCAAGATGAAGATCGCCCGGCCGGGGTGGCGTTGTATGATCCGATCAGCTTCAGCCAACCGCTCGCCAAGCCAGGGCCATCGGGACTGCAACCGCTCCCGCCCCAGCCACCGGCCTGCCAAAAACCACGCAAGATGGCCGAGCCATGCGCCTGAGGCGGCCGTCGCCCAGATGCTGAGAGGATGGAGCGCCCCTTCGCCCGCGAGGACTCCTGCGGCCACCAGGATGCTTTCCCCCTCGAAAAACGTCCCGACAAACACCGCCGCCAGGCCGTAACGGGCCACCCACTCGGTCAGATGCTGGGTCATAAGACGGTGCCGCCGCTCCTCTGCGCTATTGTACGGAACGCGCGCCGGCGCGCACAAGCAGACGGGCAGGCCGGTGTGTGAACCGGATTCCCCGCTTCCCATTGACAAAACAAGCGCGCTTCTGTCAAAACACAGTCGATCGACCTTAATATGACCTACTCCGACTTCGTGATGACCATTCACCTCGTGGGGGCGATCGCATTTATCGGCGGCACGATGTTCTACTTTGCCGTCTACCGGCCGGCGGCGGCGCTGTTGCCCCCGCGCCCGGATCAGGCGGCGTTCACGACAAAAATCGAGCAGCGTTTCCGGACCGTCCGGTGGCTGAGCATCGTGGCGCTGCTGCTGACGGGGTTTTTCAACCTGCTCTACGAGGGCGGTTCGGCCCGGATCGCGTCGACCTACGGCGGGGTCCTGATGTTAAAATTGTTCCTCGTGCTGGTGTTGATCGCCCTGACCGGGATTCATGATTTTATTCTTGCAACGCCAGGGGGAATACCGGGCCGGGGATCGGCCAAACCCATTGACCGTGGAACCGGGGCTGAAGACAACAAACGCTGGCTGGGCGCCGGCATTCTGGCGCTGGCACTGACGATCGTCTTCATCGCCGTCATTCTGGCCAGGATGTAAACGCGAGGAGATCCTCATGAAAACCGCCGCCTTGTTGCTCGGATTGCTGGTTGTGATCGTCCTGGCCATCGGCGCTTATCGCGCCTTTGCCGGCCCGGCGCAATTTACCGTCAAGGAGGGGGAACCCGCGCCCGATTTCACCTTGCAGGATCAGACCGGGAAGGCGGTGACGCTGTCGTCGTTACGCGGACAATGGGTGGTGTTGTACTTTTATCCCAAGGACGACACGCCGGGCTGCACCAAGGAGGCCTGCTCGTTCCGCGACAATCTCGTCGCGCTGCAGCAACTGCGCGCCGCGGTGCTGGGGGTGAGTGTCGATTCGGTCGAGTCCCACAAGGCCTTCGCCGACAAGTTCAAACTGACGTTTCCCATTCTGGCCGACAACAGACACGAGGTCTGCCGGCTCTACGGCACACTGACCAGCTACATGGGGGTGACGGTCGCCTCCCGCAGCACCGTGTTGATCGATCCCCGGGGCGTCATCCGCAAGCTGTTCCCCGACGTCCAGCCGACCGATCACGCACTGCAGATCCACCAGACGCTCAAATCACTGCAGACATCATAAAAAGGGGACAGGCTACTTTTTCATCCATTGCCGTATCGGGTAATGTGGAAAAAGTAGCCTGTCCCCTTTTTAGATCACGCCCCGTTCCCGGAGCGCCCGCTCAAGCTGGGCGGCCGATTCGAAGGTCACAGCCTGGATCTTCAGATCGGCCGCCGCCCGTGTATAGGCCGGAATGTCATCGACGTAGATGATGCGTTCCGGCTTGACCCCGCTCTCCGCCAGCACCCGCTCATAGATCGCCCGGTCGGGCTTCCGCAGGCCCAGCTCGAAGGACAGAAACGTCCGCTCCATCAGTGACAGCACGGGCAGGCGGGATGCCAGATGACGGTAATGCAACTCGTTGGTGTTGGAGAGCAGCATGAGCCGGTAGCGGCCGTGCAGCCGGCGGACCAGCGCCGTCACCTCCCGGTTTTCTTCAAAGCCCTCGTTCCAGCACCGGGCAAATTCCTCGAACGGGATGGACAGTCCGAGCCGGTCGGCGACCGCGCGGTGGAACGCCTCGGCGCTCAACCGCCCTTCGTCAAAACCGACCGTCAGCCCCTCACGATCATCAAACGCGAGGGTCAGCACCCGACGGGCATCCTGAAAACGGGGATCGCGGGCATGGGCCGCCAGCGCTCCGGCCATGGCCGCGTGCGACACGCGCACGATCACATTGCCGAGGTCAAACAGCAACAGTTCAACAGGCATGGCAGGGATTGAGACGGCCCACGGCCCCTCTACATGGCGCCTGGTTGATCGGATGGCACGTGTGTGCTGCGGTGAAGCGGCGGGGAGGATCGGTAAATCAGTTGACCTGCAGGTCCGTCCGGGGGCCGCCGTTTCCGCCGGCGGCGGACTGGACGGCGGCGCGCGTCTGCCGCAACGAAGCCAGGAGACGACCGTTGTCGATGGCGACGGAGGCATGCTGGGCGAAGAGGGCCACCAGCCGAAGATCGCGGTCGTCAAACCGGCGTTTGGCCGCCTGCTCCGACACGCTGACATTGATCACGCCGATCACCTGACCCCGCACCTGCAACGGCACGGACATGGCCGCCTGATCATTCCGGCTGTGTTGCATCAACGGCCTCAACTCCGGGTCGTCCTTCAGCTCCTCGGTCACCAGGAGCGGCTCTTTGTGGCGCACGACCCAGCCGGCGATGCCGTCGCTGATCGGTTGGCGGGTCTTCAATTTGACGGTCTCGCTCAACCCCTGCGCCGCGACAATCACCAGTGTGGCGCCGTCGCCTTCCAGCAGCATGACCGATCCGCAATCGCCCTCGACCAGATCAAGGGCCGAACGGAGCACGCTCTCGGACGTGCGCTGGGGATCCTGCACCGCATTGACGACGCTGATCGCCTTGTAGAGCATGCTGACCTCGTGCAATCGTCCTTCGACCTGGATTTTTTGGGATTCTTCGTCCTTGAGTTTGTGACGGGCGTCGCTATACTCCCGGCCCAGTTGGACCACCTGCCGGTCCTTCATCACCAATTCCTCGACCAGTTGCTGTTGCAGATGTTTGAGCGTGCGCTCCTGCCCGATGACGTACAGGCAGGCCAGAAGAGAGAGCAGACCCAGCGCAGGGGTCAGATATCCCTCGTCATTTTGGACGGACTGGTAGGTCACCAGCCCCAGAAAGAGCATGATCATGAAGACGACCAACTGGAGCAGTTCGGACCGGCGTTTTTCAACCTGAATGATATCCATTAAAACAAAGGATACCGGTGGTCGGTCAATCCGTCAAGGCGACCCGGCGGCCGGTAGCGGGTCAGTTGAATGGATTCACCCGTGGCAAAAATGGGGACACGTCCCAATTTCGGTGAGCGCCGCGCGCCGCATGAGGAAATGGGGACGTGTCCCTATTTTTGAGACAGGTCACGGTGAAACTGACCCACTGCCCGGCGGCCGGTCCAACGGCCTCCTACTTGGGGGGCGCCGCGGGGGGCTGGCCAAGCTTGCGGATGTAGCGAATCAGCGTCCAGAGCTCGTCATCCGTGAAGAAAAAATCCATCCGCATCATTTCCGTCCCGTGTGAGCCGTGTTTTAAGACCCAAAACAGCTCGCCATCGGTCCGGAGGCGCTGGAAATCCTGGTTGGTGAAGTTTCGAGGCGCCGGATCGATTTTGGCCCGTTTCGTGAGCGGTCCATCGCCCCGTCCCTCCGAACCGTGACAGGCCACGCAGGCGGTGGCAAACAGGGCTTTGCCCTTCTCCAGTGTCTCGTCATTGGCCGGCACCGGGTTTTCCATCTTTTTGACGGCCTCCAGCTGGTCGGCCGGCACGCGGGGAAGGTGGATGTTTCGCTCCCGCAACGACGGTGTGGGAGGCGGCGCGGCGGCCATCAGCACAAAGACGGCCATGATGCCGGCGGCTGCAGTCTGGAACAGGGCTGACCGTTTCACGGGAGCAGTATAGCATGGTTTCGGCCGTTTCTTGACCGGTGCCACGAGGCATGCTACGCTCAGCCTCGTCTGCGCGTGGCGGCCGGTGGCGCACCGGTCTGATGGGACTGGACGCGGACGCGCACCGCCATAAAGGAGGCATGCATGGCCGGATGGATTGTTCTTGGCATCGTGGTCGCGGTGGTTCTGTGGGCGATTGTCTCCTACAACTCGCTCGTCGGCCTGCGCAATCAGGTCAAGAACGCCTGGCATCAGATCGACGTCCAGCTGAAGCGGCGGTATGACCTGATCCCCAATCTGGTCGAAGTGGTCAAGGGCTACATGTCCTTCGAACAGGAGACGCTGCAGAAAGTCATCCAGGCGCGCAACATGGCGATGCAGGCGCAGGGGCCCCGCGCCCAGGCCGAGGCGGAGGGCATGCTGACCGGCGCGCTCAAATCGCTCTTCGCCCTGGTGGAAAGCTACCCGGATCTGAAAGCCAACCAGAACGCCTCCCGGCTGCAGGAGGAATTGACCTCCACGGAAAACAAGATCGCGTTTGCCCGGCAGTTCTACAACGACAGCGTGATGAGCTACAACAACACCATCCAAATGTTCCCCTCCAATCTGATCGCCGGGTCGTTCCAGTTCACCGTCGCGGAGTTTTTTCAGGTGCCCGAAGCCGAGAAGGCTCCGGTCAAGGTCAGTCTTCGATAACGGGGCGCCATGTCACCCGCCGGTCCACCCTGCCCGCACTGCGGGTACGAGAATCGTCCGGGTGCATTGACCTGCAACCTCTGCGGCGCTGTTTTGGCCCGCGCCGGCGCGCCGGCGCAAAGCGCATCTCCTCCATCAACCCCGGCTCCAACCATCGGACTCCAACCCCGACGCGACTTCTTTGTCGAAATGGCGGCTAACAAGCGGCGGTCCGTGCTGCTATTGGGCACGGTCGCCGGCTTGCTGGTTGTGCTCGGCGCAGTGACCGGCGAAGCGGTGACGCCGAACGGCTGGCCGATCGGGCTCGCATTCGCCGGGGTTGCGGCCGTGATCATCGGCCTCCTCTCCTACTTTCAGGGGAGCGCGATTGTCCTGGCGGCCAGCGGCGCCAAACCGGTCTCACGGGATGCGGAACCGCAGCTGCACAATATCGTTGAAGAGATGGCGATCGCCGCCGGACTCCCGGTGCCGGCGGTCTATCTGATCGAGGACAGCGCGCCGAACGCCTTCGCCACGGGGCGCGATCCCCGGCATGCCGCCATCACGGTGACGCGCGGCCTGCTGGACAAACTCAATCGGGAGGAACTCCAGGGTGTGATCGGCCATGAGATGAGCCACATCCGCAATCTGGACATCCGTTTTTCGATGATGGTGGCGATTCTGGTCGGGTCGATCGTCCTCTTCTGCGACCTCGTCCTCCGTTCGTTCCGCTTCGGACGGATGGGTCGTGACCGAAGGGGGGCGCTCCCCTTCCTCCTGCTCGCCGTACTCCTGTCCATCGTCGCGCCGCTCTTCGCCATGCTGCTGCAGATGGCGATCTCCAGACGCCGGGAGTTCCTGGCCGATGCCAGCAGCGTGCAACTGACCCGCAATCCGCTCGGCCTGGCGAACGCACTGGCCAAAATCGCCGGCGACCCGGAGCCGCTCGAGGCGGCCAACCGGGCGACCCAGCATCTGTATATCGTCAATCCGGTGAAAGTCTTCGGGATGAACGCCAGCAATCTGATGTCCACCCACCCGCCGACCGAGGCGAGAATTAACATCCTGCGTTCGATGGCGTGACGTTCAGGTCCGTTTCGTCACACCCGCTTTGGGGCAATCAGGTTCCAACGCGCAGCGACTGCAGGCCGGCACGGGCGCCGAGCAGACGGCCCGGCCGTGATCCTTGAGCAGCCAGGTCGCCTTCGCCCAGTCCGCCTTGGGGATGAGCGTCATCAAATCCTGCTCGATCTTGTCGGGCTTGGTGTTCTTCGTCCAGCCCAACCGGAAGGCCACCCGGATCACATGCGTGTCCACCACCACGCCTTCGACTTTTCCAAAGGCGTTGATCAGAATCGCATGGGCCGTCTTCCGGCCGATCCCGGGCAGCTCAACCAGCTGTTCCAGGGTCTCGGGCACCCGCCCGTGATATTTTTCGTCTAAAATCGCGCAGGCCTGTTTAATGTGCTTGGCTTTATTGGCTGAAAAGGTGATCGCCTTGATCTCCCGGGTCAGCGTCTCCAGATCGGCCCGGGCATACTCGTCCGCGCTCCTGTATTTTTTGAACAGGGCCGGCGTGGTGGCGTTGACGACGGTGTCCCGCACCTGGGCCGAGAGGATCGCGGCCACCAGCAACTCAAGCGGCGTGGAAAAATTCAGGTAGTAACGGGCATTCGGATAGAGGGCCTTCAGCTTGCCGAGGAGTGCGGCCGGCATGGGATCACGACAAATGCTGCCGGAGGAAGGCGCACGTCTTCTGCCACGCTTTCCTGGCTGATTCTTTGTGATACACGTCGGGCCGGGAATCGTTAAAGAAGGCATGGCCGACGTTCGGGAAGATCGTAAAGTCGGTTGTCTTTCCGGCTTTTTTCAAATCGGCTTCCAGCTTGCGGACCACCGCCGGCGTGACGGAGTCGTCCTCTTCCCCGAAGATGCCCAAAACCGGCGACTGCAATCCGGCCAAACGTGGTTTCACATTCGGATGAATGCCGTAAAAATCAACGCAGGCGCCGATCGTCGGATTTTCGCAGGCGGCGTAGAGCGCGAGCTGGCCACCCAGACAGAAACCGACCACACCGACCGTGCGCGTACCCGCTGTCGCCTTGTGGCCCAGCAGAAACGTCGCCGCCCCTTTGAGATCGTTCGCCGCCTGGGCGATGTTGAGCGCCATCATGAGCCTGCCCGCCTCATCGGGCGACGTAGTCGTCTTGCCGTGATAGAAATCGGGCGCAAGCGCCGTGAAACCTTCCGCGGCCAACCGGTCACACACCGACTTGATATGAGGCACCAGCCCCCACCATTCTTGAATGACGATGACCCCGGGCCCGGCGCCCTTCGGCGTCGCCAGATAGCCGTGCGTCGTGCCGCCGTTCGATGGAAATGACACCATGGCGCCCGGCATAAATCCCCCCTCCAGTGCGCGCCATCCTAAAACAGGGCGGCGGAGGAGGTCAAGGACGATGACGGTCCGGTAGTGGGCCAGTTTCACCAGAAAAATAGGGACACGTCCCAATTTTCCCAGAGACAGTCACAAACAGGCAGCAGGAACTCACCCAAATTGGGACGTGTCCCTATTTTTGACGTCAAACAAGCGGGCAGTATAAAACTGGCCCACGACCGACAATCCAGGCTATCCGCCAATCCCGATCATGGTGACCAGCATCTGCGCCTGCGGCGCCTCGGCGAGATCATGCGCAAACGGTTTGGCGGCCAGCGCACGCTCAAACAACTCGTGCAGCGCATCGTCGCCGCAACCGGATCGTAGTGCGCCACGCAGATCGAGTTCGCCGGATGAAAAGAGACAGGAGCGCAACTGGCCGTCGGCCGTCAGACGAACGCGGTTGCAGCGGCCGCAGAACTGCTCATCGCTGATCGCCGAGATGAAGCCCAACCGGCCGGCCGCGCCGTCAACCCGATAGACCACGGCGGGACCGTCATGCCCGCCCCGTGCAACCGGCCGCAACGGCCCCAGTTCGCGGTCGATCAGGGCTTGCACCTCGCTATTCGACATGTGCCGGGCCCGCCAGCTTTCAAAATCGGCGACCGGCATATATTCGATGAACCGGACGTGAAACGGCCGATCCAGCGTCAGCCGGGCCATCGCGACACATTCATCATCGTTGACCCCTCGCTGAACGACCATGTTCAGCTTGACGGGCGCGAGCCCGGCCCGCTCGGCGGCCTCAATTCCCGCCAGCACGTCTCGCAGCGCATCGCGTCCGGTGATGCGGAGAAACCTGTCCCGATCCATCGTGTCCAGACTGACGTTGACCCGGTGCAACCCGGCCCGTCTGAGCGCCTCCGCGTGACGGGCCAGCAGCAGGCCGTTGGTCGTCATCGCCAGATCGGTCACGCCGGGCACACGCGCCAACCGGGCCACAAGCTCCACAATCCCCGGCCGGACCAACGGCTCGCCGCCGGTCACCCGGATTTTTGAGAGCCCCCGCCGCGCGGCCACCCCGACCACGCGGAGGATTTCGTCATCCGTCAGATGATGATGACGCGCCGCCCATTCCACCCCGCCGGGCGGCACACAGTAGCCGCAGCGGAGATTGCACCGGTCGGTCACCGACAGGCGCAGATAGTTGATCGTCCGACCAGAGGGATCGCGTGATTCAAACACCCGCAATTCAGCACCCATGATCCACCCACCGCCAGCCGTCCGTCGTCAATTCCCGCTTCCAGATCGGGACCGATCGCTTGATTTCATCAATACACCAGCGGGCGGCCAGAAACGCCCCATGCCGATGCTCCGCCGCCGCAAGAATAAGGATCAGATCGTCGCCAATATCCAGCCGGCCCTGCCGAACAACGATCGTGGCTGCCAGCAGCGCATGGGTCCGGACCGCTTCAGCGCGGAGCGCTTCAAGGCGTTTCATCACCATGACCGGATACACCTCGACCTCAATGCCCAGCACTTCCCGTTCGTGAGAACAATCGCGGACGGTGCCGGTAAAAGCCACAACCGCGCCGATCCGACTCGATCGCGCTTTGATCCGACTGACTTCGGCCTCCAGCGAAAATTCGTCCGATTGAATCCGCACGCCCGGATGGCGGAACACATCAGTCGGCGATCCGGCTGATCCACCCGAAAATGGCGGCAACAGCGCGACTTCATCGCCATCGGCGACCATGACCGTGTCACGCCCCGGATCGGCAACCAGGTCGGCATTGACGGCGAGGGCGGCCTGGCAATCAGCCATGGCCCGCCGAAGCCCCGGCACGCGTTGTTCAGCCGCGTCAAGGAAAGCATCCACCGATGCGCCCCTCTCAACGGGAATCATCGCTTCATGACACCCCATCCGCTCGCGCAGGACGCCGAAGAGCAACATTCTTACCATGCGATCGCCTTCAGAATGCGTTTGGGGGAGCGCCGCACGTCGCCCGACCGGCCGCCCCGTTTTCGCGTCAGGCCGATGCCGCCGATCGCCATCGTGCGATCAATCGCCTTGCTCATGTCGTAGATCGTCAGCAGCGCGGCGCAGACCGCGGTGAGCGCCTCCATCTCCACGCCGGTCTTTGCCGTCGTCTTCACCGTAACGGTCACGCACAGGAGGGCGCTGGTGGTCTGGGGACGGCGCTCCTCCGTGATCCGCACATCAACCCCATCCAGCGGCAGCGGATGACAGAGGGGAATAAACTCCGCGGTTCGCTTCGCCCCCATCACCGCCGCCAGACGGGCGGCCGCGAGCACGTCGCCCTTTTTCATCATGCCCCGTTGGATCCTCTCGAGTGTCACCGGCCGCATGGCGATCCGGCCCACGGCCGTGGCCGTCCGGGCGGTCGGCGGCTTGTCGCCGACGTCGATCATGCCAAAAATAGGGACACGTCCCATTTTCATTCATTCTCAAAGTTTAACAAAGAATCACTCGTGGCTGTGAAAATGGGACGCGTCCCTATTTTTCCGCAGTCGGCCGGGTCGCCTTGCGCCTTGTCGATCAGATGCCGCAGCAACGGCAGGACCGCCTCCAGACTCTCCACGGCGCCCGTCGGACTGCCGGGCAGGTTCAGCACCACGCTCCGCCCCCTGATGCCGCACACACCCCGGGAAAGCATGGCCAGCGGCGTGTGGCGCAGCCCCTCCAGCCGCATCAGCTCGGCAACACCGGGCACCTCGCGCTCGATCACGCCCCACGTCGCCTCCGGCGTGACGTCACGGGGAGACACCCCCGTGCCTCCCGTGGTCAGCACCAAATCGATGCTGCTCTGATCCATCAACCGTTCCAGTTCAGCCCGAATCACCGGCTGCTCATCCGGCACGACGGCCGTTTGAATCACCCGGCCCAGGCGCCGCTCAACCCACTCGACCAGCGCGGGACCGCTCTGATCGATCCGTTCGCCGCGAGCGGCCCGGTCACTGACGGTCACCACGGCCACGGTGAGTGCCGGTCCAGCCATCACAGCAACTCCACATCGACCAGTTGACCGGCGTCAAACCCTCGACTCTCCTCCGGGATCACCAGAAGGCCGTTTGCCCTGGCCAGCGAGGCCACCATGTGCGAACCCTGCCCGCCGCTGGAACGCGCGCAATAGCCCCCGCCCCGCAATTCCACAACCATCCGATGAAAATGGCGTTTCCGATCCTCCTTGGCAATCGCATGCTCCAGCACGGCCCTGATCATGACCCGATCCAGCGCGTTGCGAACGCCCATCATCTTCAGCAGAGCCGGTTTGACAAACTGGACACAGGTCACCAGGGCCGAGACCGGATTGCCCGGCAATCCGAAGCATAACTGTCGACCACGACGCCCCGCGACCATCGGCATGCCAGGCTTGATCCTTACCTTGCGGAAGAGCCATTCAACACCGAACCGTTCCATCGCCTCCGCCACGTGATCATGCCGGCCGACGGAGACGCCGCCGGATGTCACCACCACATCCGCGCCGGCTCCGGCGGCGAGTTTGTCGACTATCGCCTCCGTGTCATCGCCGGCGATCCCCAGATTGATCACTGAACAGCCCAGTCCGCTCAGCAGCGCGGTGAGCATGGGGCCATTCACATTTCGAACGCCCCCCATCAGTTCATTCCCGGTCGACAGCAGCGCGACGGTCGGTGTGCGGAAGAGCCGCACCGCGGCCAGGCTCTGTGACGCCAGCAAACCGATATGAACGGCCGTCAGCCGTGTCCCTGACGGCAACAACGGCGTCCCGGGCCGTACATCTTCTCCTCGTCGGCGGAGATGGGCTTCCGATCGCACCGGAGCCGGCACGTCGATCCCCAGCGCCGGCTCGCCCCATTCAACCACCTGCTCCACCGGCACCACGGCATCGGCGCCGATCGGGAGCCGTGCGCCGGTCATGATCCGCATGGCCGTTCCCGGAATGAGGCCGCATGCCGGCGCCGCGCCGGCGGCCACCTCTCCGATCACCGAAAAACGCACGGGACGCTTGGCCGAGGCGCCCACGGTCTCCCCCGCCCGCACCGCATAACCGTCCATCGCCGATTGATCGAAGGACGGCAGCGGTTCCTGCGCAATAATGTCTTCGGCCAGCACGCCGCCCAATGACTCAAACAGAGGCCGCTCAATGATGTCGGGCGACGCACCGGCCGCCTCAAGCACGAGCGCGAGCGCATCCTGAAATGCGACCGGTTCCCGTCCGGGCGGCGGGAGGGTCTGCGCGTCTCCCGTCGGCGACGGCCGATGGCATGCGCAATTGTCTGATGCCGGTATCATCAGCCCACCTTGGTCATCCAAATCTCATATTCATGCTCGACGTACACCCACTCGGGATTGTTTCGAACATCCCGCAATTCCGACAGCAGCATGCGGAATCGCGGCTCATCGAGTCGGTCAAACTCAAAATAGGTGAGAAAATCATACGGCGACGCCGGATCAAGATAGCGGCAATGATAGAGGCGCCTGGAAATACCCTCCACGTATCGAGATCCGATGGCAATGTGGCCCTCCCGTCTCGCCTTGTTCAGGAAAAATTCCTGGCGCTTGTCCTGGCTCAAGCCCCACCACGCAGCCGATTTGCGGATGGGGATCAGGACGGCGACGGTCCGCTCCGATGGCGGCAGTTCATGGCGTGACCGCGTTTCCAGATCAACGCGCGCGTGCCGGTCCGTGTAATGAAGATGCTGCGCAACACCCCAGAAGTGCATGATTGGAAGCGGGTGATCAGGGCCGCCCGGGGCGAGAGAGGACGACGGCACGGTCGTTTCATACCGAAGACCGCACATCCCTCCGCTCGGCGCAACCGGGGGCGCGCCGACAACCGGCACCACGTCGAGAATTCGATACCGGTTCGGGTGATCCGTGCCGCGTGTGAGATACCGACTCACTGTGCGCTCATCGGAATCCATGAGAAAATGGACCCATGTGCAGCTCCGTAACATGGCACCTCATGGTAATGAGGCGGCGACGGCGTGCCGCTCGTACAGGTATTCCAGAATGCGCGTCTTGAGTACGCCATATCCGGGCAGGGCGGCCAGCGCGCGCCGATTCCTCGGGCGGGGCAGCTCCACCCGCATCACCTCGCCGATCGTCGCTCCCGGCCCGTTCGTCATCAGCGCAATTCGATCCGACATGAAGATCGCTTCATCCACGTCATGAGTGACCATCAGCACCGTCTGGCCGAACTTCTGCCAGATGCGAACCACCTCTTCCTGCAAATGGCCGCGGGTCAGCGCGTCTAACGCGCCGAACGGCTCATCCAACAGCAAGACTTTTGGCCGCATCGCCAGCGCCCGGGCGATGCCGACCCGCTGGCACATCCCGCCTGAGAGTTCGGCGGGATATTTTCCGGCGGCCTGTTTGAGTCCCACGATCTCCAGAAAATGCATCGTCCGGTCCCGTTGCTCCTGCCGGCCCAGCGCGGGGAAGACCTCCGCCACCGCCAGCAACACGTTATCGAAGGCCGACAGCCAGGGCAGCAGCGCATGCTGCTGAAAGACCACCCCCCGGTCAGGACCGGGCTCGGCCACCTCCTTGCCGTCCAGGATGACGCCGCCGATCGTCGGCAACGTCAGGCCGGCCACGATCGACAGCAACGTGCTCTTGCCGCAGCCGGAATGGCCGATGAGCGACACGAACTCCCCCCGCTCGATTTCCAACGTGCATTCCTGCAGCGCGGCGTAAGAGCCGCGGGGCGTGTCGAAGGTTTTGCCAATGTAGCTGATGTCCAGATATCCCGCCATGCGTTAGTCCCTCGTGGGCTGATAACTCAGTGTTCTGGCCGCCCAGAGCATGAGACGATCCAGGGCCAGACCGATCAACCCGATCACGACGATCGCCAGGATGATGTGCTCCAGTGAGAGGTTGTTCCATTCGTCCCAGACGAAGAAGCCGATGCCCACCCCTCCCGTCAACATCTCGGAGGCGACGATGACCAGCCAGGCCACCCCCAACCCGACGCGCAGCCCCGACAAAATATGCGGCAGGGCGGCCGGCAGGAGGATCTTGATCATCATCTTGCGCCGGGACAGTTTCAAAATGCGGCCGACGTGGAGGTATTCCTTCGGCACCTGCTGCACGCCCGCGGAGGTATTGAGCAGAATCGGCCAGAGCGCCGTGATGAAGATGGTGAAAATGGCGGCGGGATTGGCCGCCTGAAACGTGGCCAGCCCCAGGGGCAGCCAGGCCAGCGGAGAAACCGGCCGGAGCAGCTGCACCACCGGATCCCACATTTTCCTGAGCCCCGATGACAACCCCAGCAACAGACCGGCCGGAATCCCGACCAGCGCCGCCAGCGCAAACCCCAGCCCCACGCGCCCCAGGCTGTAGAGCAACTGCCAGCCGATGCCTTTGTTGTTGGGGCCTCGATCGTAAAAGGGCTGGCGGATGAGCTCCCAGTTCTTGGCCAGAGTCTGCGCAGGACTGGGAAGAGAGGGCGCCACGGTGGCGCTCAGCAACGCCCACAGCCCGACGAGCGCGAGGAACCCCGTCAACGGCATGATGAGCGCATCCAGCGTCTGCACCCACGGATGCGGCCCGATCCGCTCGAGCGGCGGCCCCTTCGGCCTTTCCGCGTTCGTCCGCCCCTCTTCCTTCAGCGGAAGCAGGAGTTCCGCGCGCACGCGCTCCATCACACCCTCCTGATCTTGAATTTTTTCACATACCCCTCCGGATCGGCCGGGTCGAATTCGATCCCGTCAAACAACGTCTCTTTCCGGTAGTCGTCCTTGGGCACCGGAACGCCCAACGCCGTCGCCGCTTCCCGGTAGAGATCCGTGCGGTTCACGCCATCAACCACCTTCTTGTAATCGATCGGCTCCTTGATAAACCCCCAGCGCCGGTGCTGCGTGAGAAACCACAGGCCGTGGGATTTCCGGGGAAAGGTCGCCTCGCCGTCCCGATAAAACCTCATATAGTCCGGCTCCTGCGCCGTGCGGCCGTCGCCGTAGTCATAGGCGCCCTGCAGCCGCCCCAGGACCACCTCCACCGGCGCGTTCACATACTCCTTGCGGGCGATGACCTCGGCCACCTGGGGGCGGTTCTCGATCTTGTCGATGTATTGGGAGGCTTCGAGCAGCGCCATGAGCAGCGCCTTGACGGTGTTGGGGTGCCGCTCGGCGAACTCCTGCGTCATCCCGAGCACCTTTTCAGGATGATTCTTCCAGATCTGCTGGCTGGTGATGGCGGTGAACCCGATCTTGTCGAAGATCGCCCGCGCGTTCCACGGCTCTCCCACGCAGAACCCGTCCATGTTGCCGATCCTCATGTTGGCCACCATCTGCGGCGGAGGAATGGTGATCAGCTTGATGTCGGTGTCGGGATTGATCCCGCCCGAGGCCAGCCAGTAGCGCAGCCACATGGCATGGGTGCCCGGCGGAAAGGTCATGGCGAAGGTGTAGCTCTTCTGCCCCCGTTCCCCTTCGATCACCTTTTTCAGATCGCCGGCCGACTTCACCCCCCGCGCCTTCAGCTCATTGCTCAGGGTGATGGCCTGGCCGTTTTGGTTGAGAGCCATGGGGATGACCATCGGCTTTTTCTGTCCCTCCGCGCCGGTGATCCCCAGCGTGGAGGCATAGGGCATGCCGTAGAGAATGTGCGCGGCGTGAATGTCGCCGATGGTCAGCTTGTCCCGCACCGAGGCCCAGGAGGCCTCCTTGGAAACCGTCACGTCCAGGCCGTATTTTTTGTACAACCCCAGCTCAGAGGCCATCACCACCGACGCGCAGTCGGTCAGCGGAATGAACCCCGCCTTGAGCGCCGTCACCTCCGGCGCATCGCCCGTCCCGGCAAAGAGCCCGCCCCGGATCGACGGCAGTCCGGACAACAGCAGGCCCAACGCGCCGGCGCCGGCGGTTTTCAACACGTCGCGGCGGGTGTACGGCTTCGACAATATCTTCTTCGGCATCTCCTCCCCCTTCATCATGATCCCCTAAAATCCCACGCCGGCCTGCACATAGATGAAATCGGACGCGTCCGTTGCAGCCGGAAAGTTCGCCTTCACATATCGGCCGGGAAAGAAATGGCCGTAGCCGGCTTCCAGCCGGAGCTTGTCCAGCACCATCACATAGGCCACCAGATCCAATTCCTCTCCCAGTTCCTTCTGCGTGTTGCCCGCCGGCGTGGTTCTGAAGATCTGGCCCGACGCGGCGTACCAGTTGTCCCCCGCCTTGGCCAGCCAGAAGAGGTGATAATCGAGACTGACGCCGGTGGCGGCCGTCGGCTTCAATCCCATCGAGAAGCGCAGCGCCTGCATATTCCGCCAGCCCACGTAATCCATGTAGCCGTAGTGCATGTGGTTGGTGGGAAACAGATTTTCAAAGGTCGTGAACCGGTCGTCGGCCGGATTGTCATCCCCCGACGCCAGGTCGTACTCGACGCCGAGGCGCGGCTTCACGGCAACCGGGGCGGTGTAGCCCGCCTTGAGGGCCACGGCATAGGCCGAGATGGCGCTCTTGGGCGTGGTACCGCGGCCGTCCATATTGCCCGTCTGGTAGGCGCCCTCGGCGGTATAGTCGATCGATTCGTCGGCCGCCCTGCCGTTGAACCGCAGTCCCATGGTCGCGCGACCCTGCCCCCGGGCGGCCGGCGCCGTGATCGGCGAGACGAGCGCGCCGCCGCCGTTCACCTCCGTCGCGTTGCCGGTATCGCGCAGATAGAGGACGTAGGGCTCGACCACCAGCGAATCGACGGTGACGGCGCCGTAGAGGCCGTAGAACTGCTGGCTCTCCCGGTTGGACGTCGAGAAGGTCGGGTCGGCGCCGACATTCGTGCCGAATTGTTTGGGGACCGCGGCCCACAGATCGACGCGCACGGGGACATACACATAGGTCATTCGCAGGCCGTCAAAGCTCCGTCCGATGTTGCTCCAGCCGAGATTGCCGACCAGACGATGATCGCCGAAGAACAGCTCCTGCCGGCCCAGCGTGAGATTGACCGGACCGAGCACGTTTTTGACCGTCACATACCCCTGGTGGATGTCGAGGTTCTTCTCGTTGGAGACCGTGGAGGTTTCGGAGCCGAAGAGACGGGAATCCTCCATCTGGATGAAAAAGGCGATGTCGGACGTCACCGCATAGCCGAGATGAAGCCGGATCCGCGAACCCACAAAGCTCAGCGTGTCCCGAACCGTCCGATTAAAATCGGCGTTATTCCGGAACTCATACCGTTCACGGATTTCGCCGCCGATCGTCACACGATCGACATCCAGCCCCGCGGCGGCCCGCCCGGTCATGCCCCCCACGACCGCCACACTCCACAGCGCGATCACGAACAGACGCGCCCCCCACGCCCACCGCCTCGACCCTCCACTCCCTCGCCCCCCTCTACCCATTGTCTTCCCCCATAGTCTGATGAGTTGCAGGAGACTCTCCCAGCTCCGCCTCGGGCGAAGCGGGCGTCAGCCCGGCCGCCATGGGCAGCGAGATCAGCTCCCCCTTCAAGACATCAACGCTTTTATCGCGGGCCACGTACCGCACCAGCCCCTCCATCACCTCGTGGAGCCGGTCGCAGGGCACATCCTCAAAGAGTTTCACACCCGGCCTGGCGTTGGGCCCGCTGCGCCCGCCGACAAAGATATCGACGGCATCCACCACCTCCTGCGAGCCGTCCGGCTTCACCGCCTTGGCCCGTTTGCCCAGCAAACCGATATCCGAGAGGAGGTGATTGCCGCAGCCGGCCGGACAGCCCGACCAATGAATCTCCACCGGCTTGGTCTTGCCGACCGTCTGCTCCAGCTTCCGGGCGATCCGAAGCGCCCGCTGTTTCGTTTCGATGACGGCCAGACCGCAGTATTCGATCCCGGTGCAGCTCACCAGCCCGCGCATCACCTCGGAAGGGTTGTACGTCAGTTCTCGCGACGGCAATGGTTCCGAAACCAGCGCCCCCAGGCGCTGATCCGGCACATTCGGAACGATGAGACTCTGGCCGGGTGTCAACCGGATCTCGCCGCTCCCGTACTGTTCGGCCAGCCGAGCCACCTCCACCATTTGTGCGGCGGTGATCCGACCCACCGGCACCTGCAGTCCCACATAGTTGAGTCCCGGTTGCTTCTGCCGAAAGGCGCCGACATGGTCGGTTTTTTTCCTTGGATCCCGCGCATCATTGCCCGCCCGCGCCAGCGGCCGGCCCACGCGTTCCTCGACAGCCGCGCGGAAGCGGGCCACACCCCATTCCTCGATCAAAAATGAGAGGCGCGACTTGGTCCGGCTGGCGCGCGGCCCGTGATCCCGATAGATCACAATGATCGCCGCGCAGACCGCCGCCGCATCGTCAGGGCCGACAAACAGATCCAGCGGACGGGCGGCCCGAAACCCGCCGGAGCCCATCTTGCCGCCGGCCAGGAGGTTGAAACCGGCCACGGGCTGGCCGTCGATCTCCCGCGTGGCCGGAATCAGCGCAAGATCCTGACTTTCGGCGTGCAGGCAGTTTTCACGGCAGCCCGTGATCGCCGCATTGAACTTCCTGGGCAGGTTGGAATAGTCGCGGTTGCCGACGAACAGATCGGTCAATTGCCTGACGATGGGCGCGGTATCGATCAGCTCCGTCGGACTCAGGCCGGTGACGGGACAGCCCATCACATTGCGGATGTTGTCCATGCCGGTCTGGAGACTGGTCAGCCCCACCGACCGCAGCAACGTGAAGATTTCCGGGACGTGCTCGATCCGCATGTTCCGGAGTTGAATCTGTTGCCGGGTGGTCAGATCGGCAAACCCCTTGCCGAACCGCTCCGAGATGTCGGCAAAGAGCCGGAACTGCGCCGCCGTCGCGATACCGTTGGGAATGCGGACGCGGATCATGAAGCGGCCCGGCGTGGGGGTCCGCAAAAAGAGGCCGTACCACTTGAGCCGTTGCACATCGGCTTCGCTGATCGCCTCCCAACCCTCCCTGGCGTACCGGTCGATCTCCTCCATCATATCCAGGCCGTCTTTTTCCTTCTTCCAGATTTCGATCTTGTTGGGCGGAGCGGCCGCGATCGGCGCCGATGCGGCCAGGCCCGCCGGGGTGGAACCCTCCAACACCGCCATCAGGAGCTGCTCCACCAGCGGCACACAGGAACCGCAGCCGGTGGTCGCCCGTGTGCACTCGGCCACCTGTTCCCGCGTCGCGCACCGTTTGTCCCGGATGGCGCCGACGATCTCCCCCTTGGTCACCGCATGGCAATTGCAAATGAGGCTGGTGTCCGGCAGCGCAACGGGCGACCGCTGCTGTTCGGAATTCCCATCACCCATCAACAGGCTGTGGCGGACGGCTGAAATATCCCGACGGCTGGCCATCAACTCCTGGGCCTCGCGGCTCCCTTCGCCATCGCCAAGAAAAATCGCCCCGACAATCCGATCAGCCCGGATGACGAGCTTCTTGTAGATGCCCCGACCCGTATCCAGATGGACCAGCTCTTCCGCGCCCGCCTCCTTCCCCAAACAATCACCCATCGACGTCAGATGAATGCCGGCCACCTTCAATGTCGTGGCTGTGATGGACCCCGCATAGCTCCGCGTCGTCCCCCCGATAATGGCGTCGGCCACGACCTTGGCCTGTTCCAGGATCGGCGCCACCAGGCCGTAGGTCTTTCCCCGGTGCTCGATGCATTCGCCCACCGCATAGACATCCGGCTGACTGGTGTGCAGCCGGTCGTCCACCAGAATCCCCCGCTGCACCGCAAGGCCCGCTTCCCTGGCCAGTTGCACGTTCGGCCGGATGCCCGCCGTGATCACCACCATGTCGGCGGGAAGCACGGTCCCGTCGGACAATCGCACCGCCTCCACGCGCCCGTCGCCGAGCACTTCCTGCACCGTGCAGTTCAGTCGCGCCGTGATGCCCTGTTTTTCGATCTCCTCTTTGAGAATGGCCCCGGCCATCGCATCGAGCTGCTGCTCCATCAAATGGCTCATGAGATGAACGACTGTGACCACCATCCCTCTGTTGGTCAGCCCCCGGGCCGCCTCCAGCCCCAACAACCCTCCCCCGACCACCACCGCCTGGTCGTGCCGGGCCGCCCATGCGATCATCCGCTCCGTGTCGTCAATGTTGCGAAAACAGAAGATGCCCTCCCTGCCCAGTCCCTCTATGGGCGGCAGAAACGGCGTGCTGCCCGTGGCCAGAAGCAGCCGGTCATAGTGATGGCGGTCGCCGGCCTGTGTCACCACCTCCCGTTGAGCCGGATCGATGGCGCGGATGGCCACGCCGGCCTGAAGCGCGACCCCGTGCTCCGCATACCACTCGCGCCGGTTCAGCATGGTTTCGTCGAACGTTTTGGCGCAGGCGAGCACGTCCGACAGCAGGATCCGGTTGTAGTTGCCGTGGGACTCGGCGCCGAAGACCGTGATCGCGGGGCGCTCGGGCTGCTTGACGAGCTCTTCAAGCACGGCCCCGGCCGCCATCCCATTGCCAATGACGATCAGATGCAAGGATGCGGTCATCGCTTCGCCCCCCGACCCCCCGCGTTGCCCACTGTCTCCACCGGCGGTTCGATGCCGTATTTCCTCCGCCATGCCTCGCTCAGTCGGGCGTCGCTGCTCTGACCGCACAGTCGTTTGATGCCCATGGGATCGGCTCGAAAGGCGCGAATCTTTTTGACCCACTTGACACTTTTGTAGCCCTGCAGAAACGGGACAACCAGACGGAGCGGCGCCCCATGCTGCAGGGGAAGCGGCTGACCATTCAACCCGTAGGCCAGCAGCACCCGTGGATCCCGCGCCTCATCGCTCGAGAGCGTCTCAAAAAAGTGGCCGTCCCGTGAGTAGAACGCGAAATAGCCCGCGGCGGGGCTCTTCAGCCCGACATGGTCGAGAACATCCACCAGGCGAACGCCCTCCCATTCCACCGTTTCCGACCAGTTGAAGATCTGGCAGATCAGCGGCTGGCGCAGCGTGATTCTCGGCACGCCGGCCAGATCGGTCCAGGCCACAGAACGGCGTTTTCCATCCAGCCCGCAGACGGAGAGCTTGAGTGCGTTCAGCGCAACCGGCGCCGGAATCGGATAGAGACAGAGCACCGGCAAGGGTTCCGCCTCAAAATCGATCCGGGAAAACTTGTTGGCAAATTTGGGATATTTGACGCCGTCCCGTTTCATGCCGTCCCTTCTCCATCACGAACAAAAAAAATGCCGATCCCATCAATCGGGATCGGCGCCATCGCCACCCTATCGCCTCACACACCCTTGTGTGACGCGTACAATACCTTGAGTTGTTACTTCAAGCAATCAACGTGCCGATTGCACTCCTCTCCAGCACAAATATCAACCTCTTTGTTTTGACAGCGTTTTTTGAAACAACTTCCGGCAATCAAGCAGGCCGAGCAGCCCATCTTTGTCTGAACTCAAACACTTTTGTCTGCAATCATCCCTTTGCGTCAGGTGTCATTCCCCCTCTTCGGGCGGACGCAGCCCATACTTTTTGACGCGGTAGCCGAGTTGGCGGGGCGTCAAACCGAGCCGCTTCGCCGCCCGAGCCTTGACCCAGCCCGTCCGTTCGAGCGCGGCGACCACTTCGGCCCGCTCCAGCTCCTGGACGCTCCGGGGGAGCGACGGCGGCGGGGCGGCCGCCCGTTTGGCCGGTTCCTTGGGCAGATCAAGCAGATGGGCCAGGGCATCGATCTCCTCGGGCGTGATCACCGGTTGCGTCGTCAACAGTACCAGCCGTTCGAGACAATGCTCCAGCTCGCGGACGTTGCCCGGCCAGTGATAGTCGGTCAACAATGTTAACGCCGAGGGCGAGATCGTCACCGCCTTGCCGTGCTCACGGTTGAACGTGGCCAGAAAATAGTCGACGAGGAGCGGGATGTCCTCCGTCCGTTCACGGAGCGGTGGAATCATGACGGGCACCACGTTCAATCGATAGTAGAGATCCTCCCGGAAGGCCCCCCGGCGCACCATCTCCTCCAGCGGCCGGTGGGTCGCGGCCAGCAGCCGGACATCGGTCTTGAGCGTCCGTTGCCCGCCCAATCGTTCAAACCCCAGCCCCTGCACGGCGCGGAGCAGTTTGGCCTGGATCGAGAGCGGAATGTCGCCCACTTCGTCGAGAAAGAGCGTCCCGCCCTCGGCCAGCTCAAACCGGCCGGGCCGGCGGGCCACGGCGCCCGTAAACGCGCCCCGCTCATGGCCGAACAATTCGCTTTCCAGCAGCGTCTCGGGCAGCGCGGCGCAATGGACGGCGACAAAGGCGCGGTCCCGGCGCGGGCTCAACGCATGAATGGTCCGCGCGAGCAGCTCCTTGCCCGTGCCGCTTTCACCCCGCAGCAGGAGAATCGTCCGGCTGGAACTGACCCGACGGATCACGTCGAACAGTTGCTCCATGACCAGGCTCTCGCCGATGACGCCGCTCAAGGCATCCTGCGGGTTCGGCGCCGCAGGGAGCGCCGGCGTCAGCACTTTCCTCACCCTCACGACCTGGGCGATCAATGTGGCCACCACGGACAGAAACTGCAAATCCCGCTCCAGTTCGCCCTGTGCCACGCCGCCCTCACGGTCGACGCTCAGGACTCCGACGGTTTCCTCATGCAGCCGGACCGGCACAGCCAGGAGCGCCACGGTGCGTCCGGAAAGATTGCGGCGGATCGAGCGATGGAGGAAGCGGGGCTCCCGGGACAGATCGGGGATCAACAGCGGCTTGCCCTCTTTAAACACGGCGCCGGTCACGCCTTCGCCGATCCGAAACCGCCCGCGCGTCCGTTCCTCCTCGGTCAACCCGTGCGCCACTTCGATCGCCAGCTCGTTCGTCTGTGGATCAAGCAGCACCAGCGTCCCGTGATCCAGATGCAGCCGCGCGTGCAGCACGGCGAGCACGTGGGTGATCATCGACGCCATCTCCCGGCCGGTCGCCAGCGTCTTGCTGATCTCATAGAGGATCGCCAGCTCTTCGGCATGGCGCTCATCCGTGCGAAGCGTCGGGCTCATCTCACGACCTCGTTGGTTCCCCGCAAAACACAAAGGCGCCCCCCCAACATTCGAAGGAGACGCCGTCGTCATCGCCACACAACAAAAAACGCCTTCCCCCGCCATGAAATATCCGGCGGAGAAGACGTCGGTGTCGTGCCCGCCACATCCGGTAGTGGGTCAGTTTGATGGATTCCACCGTGGCAAAAATGGGGACACGTCCCAATTTCGTTGCGTGCCGAGCGTCGCACGAGGAAATTGGGACGTGTCCCTATTTTTGAGCCGGTTGCGGTGAAACTGACCCACTACCTTCTGTCGGGGTTCCGACAAAAATGACGGAGAAGGCGGCGGCGCGGGCTCCCTGGAGTGCGGCACGCCTGGCACGGATGTTGCTATTTCTTGAGCCTGTGCTGAGTCGCACGTAACAACGAGGGGGTAGCATGAGGTCACACCACCATCACAAGGAGAACACGATGCAGCCCCATTTTCGCACGATCGGTGAAATCAAAATCTCCAACACGCTCTCAACCACCGAGGAAACGCTGACCGATGAGGTCGCCATGAACCTGCTCACCGCCGGCTTTCAAGGCCTGCCGGTGTTGGACCAGTCCGGCTCGGTCGTCGGCAAAGTGACCGAGATGGAACTGCTCAACGCCCTGATGAAGGGCAGGGATTTGAAGCGGACGTTCGTGAAGGAAATCATGGCGCCGGCGCCGCCGGTGGTCGACATGAGCACCCCGCTGGAACGCGCGGTGGAGATCATGCTCGCCCATCATCTGCTCCGGCTGCCGGTCATGAACCGCGGGCGATTTGCCGGCAGCGTCACGCGTCACGACCTCCTTCGCGCCTGGCTCGGCGCCGTGTGGATCGACCATGACAGCAAGGTAACGCTAATCGGGTAGAAGGCGGAATGGGATAACAGCGGATTAGTAAAGAAAAACCGGATTAAGGATTATGGGGTAAAAAGAAAACATCAATGCGTACGGCGATGGGGCCGGGGACGTGGGGGCACCTGCCTTTCGGCAGGCAAGTCGGAGGATGAATCTCCGCACGGGCCCCCAGAGATAAATAAACCAATGGGAGATGAATGAAGCTTCGCGGGCTCTGCCCGCGAAGGCGAAATCTGAGTTGGCAACATGGCCCAAGGCCATGGCCAAGTCGAAGCGCATCTTCCCTTGACTTGAGTGAGTGCCAGCTTGTCAGGCACGAGCGGATAGATTGCAATCAGGGCAGACGGGCCGTAGAATAGGCGCGTGACTCGACGACAAGGCGCGCGCCAGCCCGTTCCACAGGCCCTGACGATCGCCACGTCCGATTCGGGCGGCGGCGCCGGGGTGCAGGCCGACATCAAGGCGATCCAGGCCAACGGCGTCTTTGCGCTCTCGGCCCTGGTGGCCGTCACCGCCCAGAACACGAAAACCGTCACGCTGATCCACGCGCTCCCGCGCGAGGTGATCGAAGCGCAGCTCAACGCCGTCTTCGATGATTTCACGATCGGCGCGGTCAAGACCGGCATGCTCTTCTCGGCCGAGATCGTCGCCGTCGTCGCCGGGGCGCTGCGGGCGCGCCGGGCGTCCAACCTGGTCGTCGATCCGGTGATGATCTCCAAGAGCGGCCACCTGCTGCTCAAACCGGACGCGGTGGCCCGGATGACGCGGGAGCTCTTCCCGCTGGCGATGATCGTCACTCCCAATATTCATGAAGCTCAGCAGCTGGCCGATATGTCCATCGGCTCGCTCAACGAGGCGAAGGAAGCGGCACGCCGGATTCATCGCTTCGGCTGCCGGGCGGTCCTGATCAAGGGCGGCCACCTGGCCGCGGCTCCGGCAACCGATCTGGTCTACGACGGCCGGCGGTTCACCGAACTATCCGGCGAGTGGATCGACACACCCCACACACACGGCACCGGCTGCACCTATTCGGCCGCGATCACGGCACAACTGGCTAAAGGCAAACCATTGCTGGAGGCGGTCAGAGTGGCAAAACGCTATGTCACCGAGGCAATCCGTCATGGGCTGGCCATCGGTCACGGCCATGGGCCGACTCACCATTTTTATTTTCTGCCGCCCGATCCCGTCTGATGGCGCCCGCCCCGCCGCCTGCTCCGCTGCCGTTCAAAAGCCTGCGCCACCTGGCGCTGCGGGTGACCAACATGGCCGGATCGCGCGCGTTCTACGAAGGATTGCTGGGCATGAAGGTCATCTGGGAACCCGACCCGGACAATGTCTATCTGAGCGCGGGCGCCGACAATCTCGCCTTGCACCAGATTCCGGCCGGCGAGGCGGCCGACTACCGGCAGCAACGGCAGTTTTTGGATCACTTCGGCTTTATTGTGGCGTCGCCGCTCGAGGTCGATCAATGGCACGACGCCCTGCGTGCGGCCGGCGTGCCGATTATCAAACCGCCCACGCGTCACCGCGATAGCAGCGTCTCCTGTTACATCGCCGACCCCGATGGCAACGTGATCCAGTTTCTGTATGAGCCGACGCTCAGTGAGCAACAATGGGTGAAGGGTCAGGGGTCAAGGGTCAAGGGAGAACAACAATCACCTTAACCTGTTCCTTGACCCTGGCCCCTTGACCCTTGACCCTGTATAATGGCCGGCAATGTGGTGGACCGCCGTCATTCTGGGAGTGGTTGAAGGACTGACCGAGTTCCTCCCCATCTCCTCCACCGGCCACCTGATCGTCGCCGGCCATCTGCTCGGCTATACGGGCGAAGTCGCCAATACGTTTGAAATCGCCATTCAGTTGGGCGCCATTCTCTCCGTCATCTTCTACTACCGGCGGAAGATCACCACGCTCGTGACGCACAGCGCGGCCGATGCCGACGCCCGGCGGCTGCTGCTCGGCCTGGGGCTGGCGTTTCTGCCGGCAGCCGGACTGGGGCTGCTGACGCACCGCTGGATCAAAACCTATCTATTTAACACCACCACCGTGGCCGGCGCGCTGATTGCCGGCGGCGTCCTGATTCTCCTGATCGAACGATTTCATCCGCCGCCGCGCACACGCGCGCTGGATGCCACCACCTGGCGGCAGGCGCTGGGCGTTGGGGTCGCCCAATGCGCGGCGCTCTTTCCCGGGGTCTCCCGTTCCGGCGCGACGATCATGGGCGGGCTGCTGGCCGGCATGGACCGGACCGCCGCGACGGAATATTCCTTTTTCCTGGCGATTCCGACCATGAGCGCCGCCACGCTCTACGATCTGGTGAAGAACGTTTCACTCTTCACCCGGCACGATCTGGCGCTGCTGGCTGTCGGATTCACGGTCTCGTTCTTCGTCGCCCTGCTCACCATCCACGGTCTGCTCGGCTACGTGAAGCGCCATACCTTCGCCCCCTTCGCCTATTACCGGATCATCGTCGGCCTGCTGGTGCTCGCCTGGGCCTGGACGGCCGCGTCATGACGCCGTTTGCATTCCCGTCCCCGACCCGTTAAGATGGGGGTCGTAGCAATGACCGTCAACACCAACACCATTCCCCAGGCCAGACGCACGTTTGACGCCTTTCCCATCCCGCCCGCGGTGCTGGAGGGCGTCCGTCGCGCCGGGTTCACCCAGTGCACAGAGATTCAGGAGCTGACGCTGCCCATCTCACTGGCCGGCCAGGATGTGGCAGGCCAGGCGCAGACCGGCACCGGCAAGACCGCGGCCTTCCTGATCGCCATTTTTTCCCGTTTACTCACGCTGCCCCCGCCCCTCGGGGTGAACCCTCGGGGTGAACCGCGCAAGGGCCATCCGCCCTCGCCCCGGGCGGTGATCATCGCCCCAACGCGCGAACTGGTCGTGCAGATCCTCAAGGACGCCCAGCAACTCGGGTCAGGCCTTCCATTCAAAATGCTGGCCGTCTACGGCGGAATTGACTACGAAAAACAACGGGACGAACTGGCCGCCGGACCGGACATTCTGGTCGGCACGCCCGGCCGGTTGATCGACTATCTCAAACAAAAGGTCTACGACTTCAAAGGCCTTCAGATCCTCGTCATCGATGAAGCCGACCGGATGTTCGACATGGGCTTCATCCAGGACCTGCGCTTCATGCTCCGGCGGATGCCCCCCTACCAGGCCCGCCAGTCGATGCTCTTTTCGGCCACGCTGTCGATGCGCGTCATGGAGCTGGCCTATGAGCACATGAACAATCCGGTCAAAGTTGAAGTCTCACCCAAACAAGTCACGGCGGCCGCCGTGGAGGAATCGCTCTACCACGTCGGGAAAAGCCAGAAATTCTCGCTGCTCCTCGGCCTGCTCAAGACCCTGCCGTGGGAACGGATTCTGATTTTCGTCAACACCAAGCGCGAGGGGGAGGAGCTCGCGGAGCGGCTGACCCAGCATGAGTACCATGCCCGGGCCATCACCGGCGATCTGCCGCAGAAACAACGGTTGAAGGTGATCGAACAGTTCCGGGCCAAGACCCTGCCGATCCTCGTCGCCACCGACGTCGCCTCGCGCGGCCTGCACATCGAGGCGGTCAGCCACGTCATCAACTACGACCTGCCGCAGGATCCGACCGACTATGTCCACCGGATCGGCCGCACCGCCCGGGCCGGCGCCACCGGCATGGCGATCAGCCTGGTCTGCGAGCACTACGCCTTTTCGCTGGAGGAAGTCGAACAGTTGATCGGCCATAAAATTCCGGTGATCTGGGCCGATGACGCCCTTTTTCTCACGCCGCTTCCGTGGCACCCCAAGCGCCGGCCCCCGTCCCACCAGGGAGGCCGGCCACATCAGGCCGGCAGACGGCCGCCGGGGGGGCGCCCGGGGGGGCGCCATTCCCGAGGACGCTAGTCGTGGCGGATGAGATCGAGGCCGGCAAGACGGCGCTGCTGGCATTGATCGGTCAGCTGGATGCCGGCGTCCAGGTCGTCATTCCCGTCCGGGCCACCAACGACCGCTACCTGATCTCCCTCACCAAAGGCAAGGCCCGGGAATTCATTTCCATCTCTGAGGATGATCTGCTCGATGTCGACCAGGAACCGACGGTTCGGCGCGAAGTGGAAGCCACGGTGCGGGCCGGACTGGCCAAGCTTGGTGGGTGAAGGCGGATTAGAGAGGCAAGGGCGGATTAAGGGGTAAAAGGGAAAAAGCGGATTAAGGATTATTGAAGCAACAGCGGGGCAGGGGCCCTCAGTAAAAAGCGTCTTGACATGTCCACCCGCATCGAACAACTCGAGAAGATCCTCGCGCTCGATCCGAACGATCCGATGACCCATTTCGGACTCGGCGGCGCATACGGCGAGGCCCAACAGTGGGAGCAGGCGGTTGCGGCCTACCGGAAAGCGATTGAGCTCAAACCCGACTACACGGCCGCCCATCACGGTTTGACCGAGGCATTGCGCGCGCTCGGTCGAACCGATGAACTGCGCACGGCGCTTGAGAAGGGCATCGCCGTCGGGACGAAAACCGGCGACCATATCCCGACTGAAAAAATGAAGGCCCGGTTGCACCGGCTGAATAAAGAAAAAGCGGATTAGTGGAACAAAACCGGATTAAGGATTAGTAAAGAAAAAGGGGGGTAAGGGTTAAGAGCATTCCATCCGCTCTTTCTTCACTACCCCCTAATCCGCAGTTTCTTTACTAATCCGCCTTTTCTCCATTAATCCGCGTTTGCCTCTCTAATCCGCTTTCGGATACCGCCGCTTGGGATTTCTCGGCGCATGGCCCTTCAGCACCCGCCGTTCCTGCTCGAAAAACTCCTTCACGGCATAAATGAAGATGGCGCCGGGTATCGCCAGCAGCGCCGAGAGAAAATCCGACGAGACGGTCAACGACGCGCCGATGAGCGCCAGACCGATCACCAATGAGACCGGCCAGATCCCCTTGCCGGCGTGGTATTCCAGCGTCCTGACCCAGACGTGGCCCAGACCGATCCCGAGAATGGCCACCATCGCGACCAGCACGCCGCTGCTGTTCATCGCCATCTGACGGAAGTATGGACGACGATCATCGGAGTTTGCAAGAGGAAAAAACACCGCCCGACGCGGGCCCCTTGAATCGCTTCGGGTTATGCCGTGGGGAAGTGCGGCGCCGGCGGCGTTCCCAACGACGGCGAGGACCGCAACGGCGGGCCCTGGTCGTCGGCCCGGGTCATCCGGTCCAGAATGGTCGGGGCGTTTTTACCGAGCGGCCGCTCAAATTTGACGCCCATGATGGTGATGCCGCCCCATTGATCCTCCCACACGACATACCCCTTGGCGGTTTCGACGATTTCCGAACCGCTGGGGCCCAGCATATGGATCGTGAGCGTCACCTCTTGGCCCACACCGACCGTGCCCAGGTAGTAGAGACCGAGCCCTTCGCGGCTGATGTTGGTGACGTAGCCGCGCCGCGCCGCGCCCGTCTCCCGGACGACCAGATCCACCCAGGCCGTCAACGGATAGCGTTTCTTGGTCCGCCACTCGTCCGCCATTGCGCTCCCTCCGCTCCCCGCCATCCGCCGTGCCCTCCGGCGGCCCCCCTGCCCCCTAAATGGCTGATCTTGCGCACAAAAAGCCGATACCCGTTGGGGGCGTACCGGCTTTCTTAATGAAATTGCGGCCTCACAATGCCCCCTAGAATAAGCGGAACGGGGGGACATTGTCAATTGTTTTGTGAAAAATGTACCCCTTGGTAAGGGGGGTGAGGTCAGGTATCGGTATGGCGGATGATCTTGCCTTCGACCAGATAGACGACCAGTTCGGCAATGTTGGTGGCGTGATCGGCGATTCGCTCCAGATATTTGGAGATGAAGGTGATCCGGATCGCCCGGGTGATGGTGTGCTGGTCCTCCAGCATGAAGGAGACCAGTTCGCGGAAGATCTGGTGGGTCAGACCATCGATGAAGTCGTCGTCGTGGATCACCTTCCAGGCCAGCTCGACGTTGCGGTTGACGAAGGCGTCCAGCGCCTCCTTGACCATCCGCTGGGCGTGCTCCGCCATCCGGGGAATGTCGATGTAGGGCTTGAGCTGGGGCTCTTCATTCAGCTCCAGCGCCCGTTCGGCGATATTCTCGGCCAGGTCGCTCATCCGCTCCAGCTCGCTCGAGATCTTCATCGCGGTGGTGATAAAGCGCAGATCCTTCGCCATGGGCTGATGCCGCGCGATGAGCCGGACGGAGGCGTCATCAATCTCGACATCCATCGCGTTCACCTTGTGATCATTCTGGATGGTCAGGCGGGCCAGATCCGAATCCCGCTCCACCAGCGACTTGATGGCGTTCGCGATCTGAGCCTCCACCAGGGCGCCCATCTGGAGGATCTGTTCCTTGAGCGCCTTCAGCTCCTCGTCAAAATGCCGTTCCATCATGCCTCCATTGTGTCCGGGGGCCCGTGCGGATGGACATCATGAAAGGTCCCTCCCCCTGCCTGCCCCCGCCTGCCGGACGGGCAGGGGCAGGTGCCCCCAGCTTATCCGAACCGGCCCGTGATGTAGTCTTCAGTCCGGCGGTCCTTCGGATTGGTGAAGATCTGGCCGGTTTCTCCGAATTCCACCAGCTCGCCCAGCAGAAAAAATCCGGTCACGTCGGACACCCGCGCCGCCTGTTGCATGTTGTGCGTGACGATCACGATAGTATAAGTTTTTTTCAGGGCCAACAGCAATTCCTCAATTTTCGCCGTGGCAATCGGGTCGAGCGCCGAGCAGGGCTCGTCGAGCAGGAGCGCCTCGGGCTCGACCGCCAGCGCCCTGGCAATGCAGAGCCGTTGCTGCTGGCCGCCGGAGAGCGCCTGGGCATTTTGTTGGAGCTTGTCCTTCACCTCATCCCAGATGGCGGCCTTTTTCAGGCTTTCCTCGACGATGGCGTCCAGTTGCGGCCCCCGCTTCACACCCCAGATGAGCGGCCCGTAGGCGATATTGTCATAAATCGATTTCGGAAAGGGATTGGGTTTTTGAAACACCATGCCGATCCGGTACCGGATCGAGATCGCTTCAATGCCCGGCGCATAGAGATTCTCCTTTTTGTAGAGCACCTGCCCTTCGACGCGGCATCCCGCAATCAGGTCGTTGATCCGGTTCAGACAGCGGATGAAGGTGCTCTTGCCGCAGCCGGATGGCCCGATGAGCGCCGTAATGCGGCGATCGGGAATCGACAGCGAGATGTTAAAGAGCGCCTGCCGGTCGCCGTACCAGCAGTTCAGGTTCTGAATGTCAAAGGCCGTTTCACCTGCCGTGGGCATCATCATCCCCGCGATTAAAAACTGAGCCGTTTCTGATACCGCTGCCGCAGGTAGACCGCGGCCGCATTCATCAGCAAGAGGATGACCAGCAGGACCAGAATGGCGGCCGCGGCGTTGACATGAAACCCCGCCTGCGGCCGGGAGACCCAGTTGAAAATCTGAATGGGCAGCGCGGTGAAGGGCGACAGCAGGCTGTCCGGAAGAAACGCGATATAGGTCAGCGCGCCGATCGTGATCAACGGGGAGGCTTCCCCGATCGCACGGGAGAAGGCCAGAATCGAGCCGGTCAGAATGCCCGGGAAGGCCAGCGGCAATACCTGGTGCCAGATCGTCTGCCACCGGCTGGCGCCGAGGGCATACGAGCCTTCGCGAAGGGAGCCGGGCACCGACCGGAGCGCCTCCCTCGATGAAATAATGATGATCGGCAGCACCAGCAGCGCCATGGTCAGCGATCCGGAGAGCAGGCTGCGGTCGAATCGCATCGCCCGGACGAACAGCTCCAACCCCAACAACCCATAAATGATGGAGGGCACGCCGGCCAGGTTGGCGATGTTGACCTCGATCACCCGCGCATACCAGGTCCGCCGCGCATATTCCTCCAGATAGATGGCCGAGGCGACGCCGATGGGAAACGCGAAGAGCGCCGTCAGCGTCATCATGTAGAGCGTGCCGACGATGGCCGACAGGGCGCCCGCCTGTTCAGGTTTGCGGGAGGGAAAGCTGCTGACGAATTGCCAGCTCAGCCGCCCGGCGCCGGCCATGAACACATCGACCAGCAGCGTCGCCAGCGTGCCAATGGCGATCAGCAGCATCAGCACGGCACAGATCCGGAACAACCGGTCGGCGTAGCGCCGGCGGACAATCACACGTTCCAACGCAGCGGTCTGGAGACTCACTGGTATTGCTCCCGGTACCGCTCGCGCAGCCATTGACTGAAGAGATTCAACCCCAGCGTGCTCAAAAAGAGCATCATGCCCACGGCGAAGATCGTCCGGTACTCGAGTGTGCCCGTCGGCGTATCGCCGAGACTCACCTGCACGATGTAGGCCGTCATCGTTTCGACCGGCACCAGCGGGTTGGCCGTCAGTTGGGGCAGCTGCCCGGCGGCAATGGCCACGATCATCGTTTCACCCACCGCGCGGGAGACCCCCAGCAGAAACGAGGCGGCGATGCCGGAAAACGCGGCCGGCACCACCACCCGCAACGATACTTGCAGTTTGGACGCCCCCAGCGCGTAGGCCGCCTCCCGCAGGCTGTTGGGCACCGCGTACATCGCGTCTTCGCTGAGCGATGAAATCATCGGAATGATCATGATCCCCATCACGATGCCGGCGCTGAGCGCGTTGAACCCGGACATGCCGGGGATGAACCGCTGCAACAGCGGTGTGACAAACAGGAGGGCAAAATAGCCGTAGACAACCGTGGGCACGCCGGCCAGGACCTCCAGGGTCGGCTTGATGCTCCGCCGCACGCCGGACGACGCGTATTCACTCAGGTAAATCGCGCTGAGCAGGCCGATGGGCACGGCCACCCCAATGGCAATCATGGACGTCAATGCGGTGCCGGCAATCAGCGGCCAGATGCCGAAATGCTTGTCGGCAAAGAGCGGCGTCCACTGTGTGTCGAACAGAAACGAGACGAGCGGAACTTCCCTGAAAAATTCGATCGTCTCAAAGATGAGAACCGCCACGATCCCCAGCGTGGTCAGGATCGACACGCTGCCACAGAGGAAGAGGATCAGGTGAAGGGCGCCTTCCCCGATCCTCCTCCTCTGCTGAATCGGTTGCATGCCCCCCTTATTTGGACTCGGAGGCGAGCAGGCTCTCCAGCGTCACGCCAACTGCCGGTTTGGTGCTGAAGAGCGAGCCGGCCACCCGTTTGTCAAACCGCTTCAGTCCCAGCTCATAGACTTTATCCTGCAGCGGAATGTAGCCGACTTCCTTGACCAATCCCTTCGCTTCCGTCAGGTAGGAACGGACGAAAGTCTGGATCTCCGGCCGATCCGAAGCCTTCTTGGCCACATAGATGAAAAGCGGCCGGGCCAGCGGCTGATAGGTGCCGTCGATCACCGTCTCCAGGCTGGGCAGCACGGGGCCGTCGCCATTTTTGGGGTTTTCGTCATCAATGGCGACGAGCTTCAGCTTCCCCTGATTCTCTTCATAATACGCGAGCCCAAAGTAACCCAGGGCATACTCATCGCTCGCGACCCCCTGTACCAGGACGTTGTCGTCTTCGCTGGCCGTGTAATCGCCCCGGCTCGACTGGGCCTTGCCGACGATCGCCTCGGTGAAATAGTCGAACGTGCCCGAATCCACGCCGGGACCGAAGAGATGAATCTCCTTGTCCGGCCAGCCGGCCCGGATCTGACTCCAGCGTTTGATTTTGCCCTGCGCCGCCGGCTCCCAGAGTTTTTTCAACTCCGCCACGGTCATGCTCTTGGCCCAATCATTTTTGGGATTGACCATCACGGCCATGCCGTCAAACGCCACGGGCAGTTCGATGTAGCTGATCTCGTTGTCCACGCAGCTCTGAACCTCGGAGAGCTTGATCGGCCGTGACGCGTCGGAAATCTGCGTCTCGCCGGCGCAGAACTTCTTGAAACCGCCGCCGGTTCCGGAAATGCCCACCGTCACCCTCACGCCCGGGTTTTTCTTTTGAAACTCCTCGGCCACCGCCTCCGTGATCGGATAGACGGTGCTGGAGCCATCCACCTTGATCAAGGTTGCCGCCCACGCCTTCACGCCGATCACTGCGACCAACGCCACCAGTCCGAACAGGACCAGGCCGAGCTTCACGAACGTCATCTGTCCATTCACGATTTGTTGTCGCTCCCGCCACATCTTGAAACCTCCTCTACGGTGCCATGTCATCGTTACGTGCATGTTACAGCCATGTTACATTCGTGTTACGTCACCTTAAAACTTTGTGGAGAAGTCGACTTGCAACCGGGTGATATCATCCTTGAGCGGGCCGTCCGACGTCGTGACAAACATCTTGGCCTTCGCCTGGAAATACTTCGCTGGATTGTAGGCAACCCAGACGATGTGGCCCCGACGGTTGATTCCGCCGTCGCCGAAGTCGGAGTCGGCCAGATCGGCCAGCGTGGCGTCGGTTTCCGCGACCTTGTAGAAGTAGGCCAGCTCGAACGTGTTCGGATCGCTGGCCTTGCCCAGGATGGCGCCAACTTGGTAGCCGACATTGCCGGTCGGAGCCGTTCCCGCCGCATTCACCGTATCGGCCAAATTTCTCACGTAGTCGGCCATGATGGCCAGCGGCAGCGGTCCCGCGTTGACATTCAGCGCCGCCGTCAGGTCCAGGATGTGGTAGCGATTCACCAGGATGCCCGCAGCTCTCGTATTGCCGTCCTGCACCGGATTCTGACTGAAGGTGCCCTTCGTGCCATTGAGCACTTCATAAAAGGCGCCTGCCAGCGTGGCCTTGAGCGTGCTGCTGGGTTCCACCGTTACTCCCACCTGTTGCGCGATCATCCACTGTTCGTGGCCGTCGGTGGATGGAGCGGCGGCCGGACCGTCCTCGTCCAGCACCAGTTGCGCCAGGTTGACAAAGAGCACCGTCCCGCCTGACTTGAACTGCAATTGCTCGGCAATACCCTCCGGATTGACGTCGTCATCCCAGACGATATCGGAGGAGTAGAACCGCACAAAGGGGTTCTGCATCCGCCCGGCTGAAATCGTCGCCCAGCGGGCCATCGCCGGATTCCAGCTCAGATACGCCTGATCGATCCAGATCGATTTTTGGGTGAAAAGATTGTCGAATGTTTGGTTGGTCGACACCGCTTCCCCCGTGCCGCTGGCTAAACGGACCACCACCAAAAGATCCTTGATCTTGATCTGGGAACCGAAGCGCAACCGAAACCGAACGCGATTCCGATTGTTGCGATCGTCATTGGTGCCGGGCACGGCCGAGTACCAGAACTGCTCATCCCGGATCCGCAGATCGCCGGAGAACGTCACCCGATCGACCCACTTGGCCCAGACCGAGTCCTGAACGGTGGCCGCCTCCTCCATGGTAATGGTGCCCTTCTGAACCAGCAGTTCTTTCAACGGAACCTTGTCAGCCGCCACAACCGGTGTGGACAACCCTGCCAACATCCCCAACACACCTACCAGTCCGATCACCTGCTTCATCACCCTCGCTCCTCTCCTCTTATGATGGGAGTGTTGTTCCGGTTGCCCGGCTCTTCGGCGTCTCCCCGCCCCTCCCCGGACGGATACGCCGTGTCAACCAATCGCCCGGGCGACTTCCCGACGAATCGCCTTGAGCAAACTCGGCTTGATCTTCTTGTCGTCTTCCTTGAGTTCTTTCAGCTTTGCCATCTTATGGCCCATCGACTTTGCTCCTCTGCATCCATATGCGCGTACAGTACCGCACCGGTGTTACACGGTCATGAATCGCGTGTTACATCTCTGTCAACTCGGACAAACAGCCAAACCGTGGCCATACGACGAGAGGAATTACCGTGGTTTGCCTTGGGGTTGAAGCTTGTAGCCCACGCCGCGGACGGTCAGCAACACGCTGGGGCGCACGGCATCCGGCTCCAATTGCTGCCGGACGGCATGAATGTGCACATCAAGGTTATGCTCCTCCACGAACCGGTCTTCCCCCCAGAGCAGCGAGATCAACTGATCGCGGGTAAAAACCTTGCCCGGCTGTGTGGCCAGACATGTGAGCAGGGCAAATTCGATGGGGGTCAGCTTCAACAATCGGCCGGCCATTTTGGCCTCATGCCGGTCGCTGTCGATGATCAGCGGTCCCGCAACGGTAAGCGACCCCTTCTCTTGATCCACCAGGCGGTCGCGTCGCAGCAAGGCCCGCATCCGGGCCATCAACTCTTTCAGACTGAATGGCTTGGTGAGATAATCATCCGCCCCCAATTCCAGCCCCTTCACCCGTTCCTCTTCGGTCGTCAAGGCGGTGAGGATCAACAACGGCACCGATCGGGTTTTGGGATGGCGTTTGAGCGACCGGCAGACTTCCCAGCCGTTCAGCACCGGCAGCATCAAGTCCAGAACGATCAACGCCGGCGGCTGCCGCTGAGCTTCAGCCATGCCGGTCAGGCCGTCGGAGGCCACCCGCGCGCGGTAGTGGTGCTTCACCAGCTCCGCCTTCAACAACCCGGCGACGTCCGGATCATCCTCGATAATGAGAATCTCCTCACCCGTCATCCGGCGCTCCGGGCCGAGCGAATAGTTCGCCGTGGCGGTCGTCGACCTCATGGCGGACACCCTACCAAAGCGATGTTACCGGAACACTCTGCTCAGGGTTAATTCTTCGTAACAGGATGAAATGGCCCCCAAAAAATCAGGGGCCTCTGGTTGGAGGCCCCTGAGCGACCATGCGCAGCTATTCGTTAGTCATCCTGTGCGCACTCGATGCTGGGAGGCAGGCGCAGGGAAAGCAATTGTCCGCCCTGAACGAGTTCAGGATCGGCGTTGGCGACATGCGCCTGGACATCGAGCAGAAACCAGCCCTGACCCAGGATCGGCTGGGCGTCGATGATCCCCGAGGACTCCTCGTCCCGCGTGAGGAAGCTGGGAGAGGCCAGGGCGGGGTCGAAGAAGGCGGGGTTATGGTGGGCGATCTGGATGAAATTGCCGCTGCCGGTGGCATAGAGCCAGACCTTGGCGATGTGCGCTTGATTGCCCGGATCCTCCTGCAAGAGGACGCGGCCGCAGAGGTCGATGGCCATGTTGTCGAACATTTTCTGGCCTTCGTTCCCTCGCAATAGAATCTCGATGCTTCCGCCCTGCTCGGGATGCTGGATGTCATCATAGCGCAACCGCCAGAGACGGCTGTTGGTGGTGAAGCTGCCGGTGGTCACGAAGTAAAAGTCGTTTTTATGGCGGGGCCTGGGGTCCCAGGCGCCGTCTTCGATCCGGCGCATGCGAAACGCCTCCGCCGCGATCGTCGCTTCTTCAAACTGGAGGGCGGAAAGATTAGACACGTTCCCGTGATCGCCTATTTCAACGAGGGTGAAGCGGCCTGAACCAACGTAACCAGCGCCGGCGTCCCCGAAACCGAAGTCATTGCTCTCTTCCGTCACGAGGGTTCCATCATTCAGGTAGACCTTCACGCCGTACAACTGCCCGTTCGTAAGCCCCGCCTGCTCCACGGGATGGCCGTTCTTTTGCTTGTCCCCCACATAGACATAGAGCTCGCTTGGGAAGTTTGCGGCAATTGGGGCGGTATTCAGATTGCCATCGTCCATCAGCATGACCACGGTTTTCGACTGACCATGCGGGCTCGCGACCACATTTTCATACGCGAGACGCCCCAGACGCGGCAACTGCCAGGCCTCACCCGCGTGTGGTCCCGATGCGACCCGGGCCCAAGCGCGGCCGTTGTCGACTTCCTCGCCATCAAGAAAAATCAAATCAGGCGTCCCGACGCCAGCGTGGTAGAAGGCGCTCTGTGGCGGCAGGTCCGCCGAGCAGAGCCGGTCCCATGCCGTGGTTCCCTGGGTGTATTGCTGGGAGACTGGATTCCACAGATAGACATCAGTTGGCGAGGGCGTGTGATCCCGTCCCTGCAAGACCTCGAGTGTGTTGCGGTTGATGCTCCATCGCGAGACAAATGCCCCGGTGGAGCCGTGATCACGAGCAATGCCCGCACCGGCCGACAGCTCATGATTCATGAGCAGGTCGAAGGTTTGACCTGTCTTGAACGCTCCCAGGCCGTCCGGAATGCCCACCATTCGATATCCGTTATTGGCCGAATCGCCGACCGTCAGGATCGAAGTGGTCTGCACCCCGCTGAATGACGGCAGCAGGTACGGCGCCACCGTCGTGCTCGGCCCGATGTTCTGCGCCGATGCCGAGCCCATGGCCAGCATCCAATAGATGATCGTGAAGATGGCGGCTGCTGTCAGCTGCGTGCCATTCTTGAGCAATCTTCTCGGACTTCGCATTTCACACCTCCCATGGATTGTTCATCGATCTGTCTGTGATGAGCACCGCCGGCTCATTTTACGGGAGGGAGTCTATCAGTCGGGTGTTACAGGCCCCTCAAGGGCGACTCAAGCGCGGGTTAATTCCCGGCTGACGCCGGCAGCTCTTCGGCGGGGCGCCGTCCGAGCCCTTCCATAATGCGACGCTCGGATCCCCAATCGCTCCAGGTCACACCGCGCACCGGCAACACGGCCAGCGGAGAAAGAGACGTCGCCGCAAGACAGGATAAAAAACCGGCCGACAGATTCACCGGCGGGATCGTCGAATAGACCTCCTCCACCACTTGCGCTTCATCCCGCGTGCCGATCGCACGGTAAATGCGGCCAAACGCCTCGTACAGCTCCGGCAAGGCGGCGCCGATCAAACACAGCCATGTTTTGGCCCGGAACACCATCACCATCGTGTTCCACACCCCGCCCTGCAGGGCGAGCGACTCGGCCGTGCGCGCATCGGGCTTCTCCACAAAGCCGACCACGGCGCGCACCTCGAAGCCGTCATCACGGGTGATGACCCCGCCGGGAAGAATATAGCCGTACTCCGGCTCGGGCCCGCCGGGCTCCACGCCCAGTTGCACAACCAGCCAGGGGTGCTGCTCCACCACGTGGCAGGCGCGATCAACGTAGGACATGAAGAGCCCATCGTCGGAGATCGAATGGTCGGACGGAAAGACCGCCACCACGGCTTCCGGATAGCGTTTATAAAGATGCATGAGCGGCAGCAGCAGCCCCGGCGCGGTTTCCTTGTTCGCCGGCTGCACGACCACGGGGCCGCCGCACCGATCAAGTTGCTCGCGCGCGTCGCGATGGGCCAGGTGGTGCCGGCCGACCACCGTGAAGAGCCGTTCCTCGGGGATCAGAGTCGCGGCGCGTCCGACGGCCTGTTCCAGCATTGATGATCGCCCGTCAAACCGCACGTACTGTTTGGGAAGCGCATCGCCGCGAAGGCGCCGGACCATCGGACGCAGCCGCGTGCCGTCCCCCGCCGCCAGAATGATCCCGCACCGCACCCATGACGAGGCGGCCGCCTCTCCGGACTCGGACACTCCCCCAGATAATCCAATACCCGTGCACATTCCCGCGGGATTCATCACTGGTGTTCCCTCCATGACAGACACGCTAGCACGCGCCGGATTGAGACAAGCTCAACCCCGTGTTAATCCTGTGTAACGAAGGGATGGTGCCGCCGGGGGCGGGAAATCAGGAGAAAGCGGGCTGGGCGGGGAGCAGAAGCGTGAAGGTCGACCCGCGGCCGACCGTGCTGTCGACGGTGATCCGGCCGCCGTGCGCTTCGACGATGTGCTTGACGATCGACAGGCCGAGGCCGGTCCCGCCCTGTTCGCGCGACCGGGCCCGGTCGACCCGGTAGAACCGCTCAAAAATTCTCGAGAGCTCCTTCGGCGGAATCCCGATGCCCGTGTCGGCGACGGTGATGCGCACCCCGTCCGGGACTGCCGTCGTCTCAATGGTGACGGCGCCGCCTTCCGGCGTGTATTTGACGGCGTTGTCCAGCAGGTTGATCAACGCTTCGGTCAGCCGGTCCAGATCACCGTGGATGGTAAGCGAGGCCTCGCAGGGGCGGACGGTCAGCGTCTGCCGGCGCCGCTCCGCCACGGGCCGCAGGACGCGGGCCGCCCGCTCCACCAGATCGGCGACGGCCACCTCCTGCCGTTTCCACCGGTAGACGCCCGATTCGATCGTCGACAATTGCAGCAGATCGGAGAGAATCGCCTTGAGATTCTCCGTGTGTTTCCGAATGATGCCGAGAAACTGGGCGCAGGTGGCGGGGTCGTCCTTGGCGCCGTCGATGAGCGCCTCCACATAGCCGGCGATTGACGTGAGCGGTGTTTTCAATTCATGCGAAGCGTTGGCGACAAAGTCCTTGCGGATCCGCTCCAACCGCTTCAGCTCGGTGATGTCGTGAAACACCAGCACGACCGCCACGCCCCGCTCGCCCTCCGGCTTGGCGACCGAGGCCTGGAGTAAAAAGATCCGCTCTTCCGGTGTCAGCAGCGCCACCTCCTGCCGCCGCCCCTCCCCGCCCTCCAGCACGCTCCGGACAAACTCATTGAGGGGATGGTGCCGGATCACTTCAATAAACGGCCGGCCGATGGCGGACGGATCGGCGCCCGGCAGCATCCGCCGCAGCGCGTCGTTGATCAAGAGCACGCGCCCCCGCCGGTCGAGCACGAGCACGCCTTCAACCATGCTGGCCAGCACCGCCTGCAGGCGCGCCCGATCGGTCGAGATGTCCGCGAGGGTCGCCTGCAACTGCTCCGCCATCTGATTGAGCGCCTGGCCCAATTCCGCCGTTTCCCGCCACTCGTCCGGTTCCGTCCGTTGATCCAACCGGCCCCGGGCCAAACCACGAACCACTTCGGCCAACTGTTGAAGCGGCTGCGCCAGGCGACGGGAGAGGAGGAGGCCCGCCGGCCAGGCGACAGCGGCCGAGACCAGCAGAACCGCGAGCCCCGTCAGAAGCGGGCTGTCAAACTGTGAGGAGGCCGCCCACGCCACGATGGCGGCCAGCGAGGCGACCGCCAGGAACGTCAGGACGACTGTCCACTGAAGGGTCAGCCGCACAAACGGTTACCTGGGTAGTGGGTCAGTTTGATGGATTCCACCGTGGGCAAAAATGGGGACACGTCCCAATTTCCTCGTGCGACGCACGACACGCAACGAAATGGGGACGTGTCCCTATTTTTGAGCCGGTCGCAGTGAAACTGACCCACTACCGTTACCTGAGGTCTTTCAACTTATATCCAAGCGATTTCACCGTCAGAATCATCTCGGTCAGCAGGGGAATTTTTTCCCGAAGCCGTCGAATGTGCACGTCGACCGTCCGGGTTGTTACATCCGACTGATAACCCCAGACCCGGTCCAGCAGCATCTCGCGCGTCAGCACGCGGCCCGGATTCTCCAACAACTGCTGGAGCAGGGCGAACTCCTTGGCGGTCAACTGCACCTCTTTCCCCTTGAAGGTCACTTCGTGCCGCTCCTGATCCAGCCGCAGCTCTTTATAGGTATAGACCGGCGCGGCCGGTTCCTGCCTCGTCTTGCGACGGAGGAGCGATTTGACCCGGGCGACCAGCTCCTTGGGGCTGAAGGGTTTGGTCAGATAATCGTCGGCCCCCAGTTCCAGCCCGATCACCTTGTCCGACTCCTCCCCCTTGGCGGTCAGCATCAGAATCGGCAGGGCCGATGTCGCGGGGTTCGCTCTGAGCGCTTTGCAGACATCCAGGCCGTCCAACCCCGGCAGCATCAAATCCAAAATCACCAGATCGGGCGGCGCCGCCTTGACCCGCTTGAGCCCCTCGACGCCGTCCCTCGAGTGGCCGACTTTGAACCCTTCGGCTGCCAGATAATGTTCGACCAGGCCGGCAATGTCGGGGTCGTCTTCAATGATGATCACTTTGGTGGTCATAGCGACTCCCGTTCATCTAATGGAATGGTCATCGCCGAATGGCCGTTCAAGGAGGGCACCAGCAGCAGGCGCCGCTTCCGGTCGATGCCGATATCCGCCGGTGTGGTGAGATGCTCCTTCCACGTAATACTGTTGCCGTTGATCACCGTGTAGATGAGGCCATCGGTCAACGAAGAAAAATAGAGCCGGCCGGCTTCATCGCACTCAACCCCGTCGAGATGGTGAAAGCGCTGCGTCACAATCGGCGTCAGCGCGCCGGTCGGGCCGACCTCATAGACACCCCCCTCCCAGTTCACCATGACCAGCCGCTGGGTCAGCGGATTGACGGCCAGACCGGTCGGCCGGCCGAGCTGCGGCCCCTCGACGAGGACGGACACGGCGTAACGGCGCATCGGCTCGATTTTCGCGATGAAGTTGCTCTCCCGATCCGACACGTACAGCGTCCCCTGGGCGTCCCGGGTCAGGTCTGTGAGAAATGTTGCGCCGAACGGGGTCAGATCCAGATTGAACCGCAACCGTCCGGTCGCCTTGTCATAGCCCTTGACGTGATCGATGTCGGCAACGAACAGGTAATCCCCGACAATGGCCAGCCCCTTGGGTGCATGCAGCGGCGCTCCCTTGGATCCGTCGATGAATTTCAGCGCGATCACCCTGCCTGTTCCATCCAACTTGGTGATGAAGCCGTTGCCGTTCCTGGCGGCCGGATCGCCGTTGAGATTGGAGATGAAATAATCACCGGTGCGGCGATCCACGATAAAGCTTTCCGGTCCGGCCAGCCCCTGCACTTCAAACGCGCCAGCCGGCGACCCGCCCACCGGCATGACCAGCAGCACTCCCCACAGCACCACCATGCCGTTCATGATGACCCGCCGCCCATTATTCCTCCGCCCGGCCACCCCACTCCGGCAATGTCATGATCGCCCGCCATTCGGCCGCCGTCACCGGCTGGACCGACAGGCGCATCCCCCGCTTGAGCACCAGCATCGATCGCAGCGCGGCCATGCGGCGCAGACTCGACAACGGGATGAGCGGCCGGCAGGCGCGGACAAATCCGACGTCGACCGCATACCACGTCGGCTTTCCCGGGTCACTTTTGGGATCGTAGTGCGCGTCGTTCCGGTCAAAGGCCGTCGGATCCGGATAGCCCGCCCTGACCACCGCCGCCTCCCCCGCGATGCCCGACGGTTCGGCGCTGCTGTGGTAGTAGAGCACGCCGTCCCCGACCCGGATCTCATCCCGCAGAAAGTTTCTGGCCTGATAGTTGCGGACGCCGTCCCAGCAGGTGGTCCGGCCGGGCGCGCGGGCAAGGTCGTCGATCGAAAAGACGTCCGGCTCCGACTTCATCAGCCAATACCGGCGCGGGCGGGCGGTCATCTCGCGCCGCATTGTAACGCCGCGCCCGTCCCGGCGCAAGTCCGGTTATTAAATGTGGGGGTCTGTGCGGAATCAATCCCCCGTTCTCCGACCTGCCCGCCGGATGGTAGTGGGCCAGTTTCATGCTGCCCCATGACGTGATGTCAAAAATAGGGACACGTCCCAATTTTGGTGAGTCCCTGTGGTTTGTTGGTGACCGACCACGGGAAATTGGGACGTGTCCCTATTTTTCGGGTGAAACTGCCCCACTACCCGCCGGATGCGTGGCTTGACAACAAAACACGTGCTTAGGATAGGATGAGTCACTACTGCTGTTCCTGTCGATCTGAAAGGAGTGTTCCCATGTACCTGCTCGGACTGTTGCTGTTGTTGTTCTCGGTCGTTCCCGCCCATGCCCAGAGCACGGACCTGGTCAAGGAGGCCAATAAATTCTTCAAGCCGTTGCCGGCGACGATGCCGGCTCCGGCGGACAATCCCACGACGCCGGAAAAGGTCGCGCTGGGCAAAATGCTCTTCTTTGAGCCGCGGCTCTCTAAAAGCGACACCGTCAGCTGCAATTCATGCCACAATTTGGCGACGGCGGGTGTCGACAACCTCCCGACCTCGATGGGCCATCTGGCCCAGTTTGGCCCGCGCAACTCCCCCACGGTGCTCAACGCCGGCCTGGAAATCGCCCAGTTTTGGGACGGACGGGCGCCCTCGCTGGAGGAACAGGCCAAGGGGCCGATTCTGAACCCGCTGGAGATGGCGATGCCGGACATCGACCTGGTGCTGTCCCGGCTGCGCACAATCCCTGAATACGTGGAGCGGTTCACGCAGGCGTTTCCGAACGACAAGGAACCGATCACCTATGACAACATTGCCAAAGCCATCGCCGCATTCGAGCGGACGCTGCTGACGCCGTCACGGTTTGATCAATTCCTCGGCGGCAAGGCGGACGCGCTGTCGGCCAAGGAACAACAGGGGTTGAGGCTCGTGATCGAGAAGGGCTGCATTCAATGCCACAACGGCGTCGGGCCCGGCGGCGGCATGTTCCAAAAGTTCGGCATCCGCGAGCGGTACGAATTCAGCGATGATCAGGGCCGCTACAACGTGACCAAGAAGGACGAGGATCGCTACTTCTTCAAAGTGCCGATGTGGCGCAACGTCACCCGGACGGCCCCCTACTTTCACGACGGGTCGATCTGGGATTTGAAAGAGGCGATCCGGATCATGGGACGGTTGCAGCTCGGCAAGCAACTGACGGACGAAGAGGTGGAGCCGATCGTCGCATTTTTCCACTCACTGGAGGGCGTGATTCCCAAGGACGCGATGACGCTCCCGAACCTGCCGGCCTCAACCATGGCGACGCCGAGACCGGTGTTTAAGTAAAAAACGTGAGGGGTAAGGCGTGAGGGGTGAAAGATCAAAGGCGGATTAAGGATTAGAGGGGCAAGAGCGGATTAGGGGGTAAAGGGCAGGGCGATTTTCGAATGTAGCCCACAAAGCGTGAGGCGCAAGGAATGAGGGGGAAAAGACGGATTGATTACGTCGACAGATACGCCGTGATCGGCGGTCGGCTGAACTGATAGCCGAGGCGTTGCTTCAGCTTGTCGTTTGGAATCTGACGATCGGCTGAAACGGCCGCGGGACCGCGATCGACGATGGGAATCCCGAGGCGCTTAGCGATCATCGTATAGAGCGTTTTGCGGGTGAACGCGGAATCGTCACGGACGTTGAAGATCTCCCGTGTCACGCCGGATTCGATCACGCGATTGACCACCCCGCAGACGTCATCCTGATGGACGAGCGAGAGCGGCTCTTCGGTCAACTCCGCGCTGGACAGTTCCGTCTTCCGGCCCAGCCAGAGAAAGTTTTCCCGCCCTTCCCCGTACAAGCCCCCGCAGCGGAGAATGACGAAGGGCGCGCCGCTTCGAATCAACGCCTGCTCCGTCAGGAGCAACACCTCCTGACGGGGTGACTCGACGGGAATCGGCCGTTCTTCCGACCAGACGCCCGCCAACCGTGGGTAGACGCCGGTCGAACTGATCAGAATGACCACGGGGGGAGAGGCCGACGCCCTCCCCATCCACGCCGTGATCGCCTCCATATTGCCCAGATAGGTCTCCCGGTAGCGCGCGGTGTCCTGCTCCCTGTCGTGGCCGCCCCTGTCGCGGCCGCCCTCACGTCCGGATGCCGGACAAAAGATCACCACATCGGCCCAGGCCAGATGCGGGTGCGCCGCCTCGCCGCCGATCGGCGCACAGATGATCTCGCACGGACTCTCGACACCGGGCGGCAGGGGCGTCCGTTTGACGCCGCGGATCTGATGGACGGCATGGTAGAGCCGGCAAAAGGCCCGTCCAAGCCGGCCGTAGCCGAGAATCAGCACCCGCCGCGGCGTCATCACCGACCGCCCACCCCGTTTGCCCCCCGTTCCAGGGGATGACGGCCATCCGGCATCAGAAATCGCTCCAGCGCGACGCCGAACGGCGCGCCATGGTGTTTGTAACCGGCCATGAGCGGCGCCAGTGCGCGCAACGTCCGCTCCGCTTGATGCCGGTATGTGGTCTCACCGGTCAGTCGCCCCAGCCGGGTCAGGGCGATGGCCGCAACGGCATTGTCCGCCAGCGGTTTGAGTCGAACGTTCAAGAGGCCGGCCGCAGAGACACCCTGCTGATCCGGCGGTGCCGGAAGATCCCAGAAACCGCCCGCCTCCTTGTCCTCCCACCGAGCGGCCATCACCGACGCCAGCGACCGGGCCCGCTCCAGCCACAATGCCGGCTCCGCCGCCTCCGACGCATCGAGCAGCGCAACCAGCATCCACGCCTGATCGGCCAGGAAACCGCCGGCCATCCGCATCCCGTCGCTCCAGCCGCCCCCGCTCCCATGATGCGCCAGACTGCCGTCCGCATACCGGCAGCGGGACCAGAGGAATTCCGCGAGCGCCAGACCGGCCGTGCGGGCGGCCGCCTGTTCCAGCGTCCGCCCGGCCTCGAGAAGCGCCGAGACGGCCATGGCGTTGCGATCGACATAGAGGGTTCGATCAACCGGCGGCGGCTCAACCTCCAGCCGCTCCTCCTGGGAGAGCGCATAATAATCCCCGTCGGCCGACTGGCTGCCGGCAAGCCATGA
>JACQCE010000112.1 GCA_016201765.1 Nitrospirota bacterium | reverse complement strand
AGATAGCTCTCCAGCACGCGGCGGTAATGGGGATGGAGCGTCGGCGCGACGGCGAGCGTGGAGCGCTTGGTCACCCGCATCGCCATCAGCGCCGCCTCCGCCAGCGCGGAGGCGCCGTCGTAGACCGAGGCGTTGGCCACGTCCATCGCCGTCAACTCGCAGATCATCGTCTGGTATTCGTAAATCGCCTGGAGCAGCCCCTGGCTCATCTCGGCCTGGTAGGGCGTGTAGGCCGTGTAAAATTCCGACCGGCCGATCAGCTGGCCGACCACCGACGGGATCGCGTGATCGTAGGCGCCGGCGCCCAGCAACGACAGCATTGATCCCGATGACTGGCCGGCCGGCCGGTTCTCCCCGGCCCAGGCGGCGAAGAGCCGCTGCAGTTCCAGCTCGGTGCAGGCCGGCGGCAACGACGGGATGGCCCGCGCGCGCAAATCGGCCGGAATGTCCATCAGCAAATCCTCTTCGCGCCCCGCGCCGATCACCGACAGCATCGCCCGGCGTTCCTCCGGCGTGTGGGGAATGTACCCGCTCACGCGTGACCTCCTTCCAGTCCTTCATCGCCCGGCGTTCCTCCGGCGTGTGGGGAATGTACCCGCTCACGCGTGACCTCCTTCCAATCCTTTGTAGAACGGCAACGGGACAATCGTCGCCGTGTGCGTCCGGCTGCGGATCTCAACCTCGATCGTGCGGCCGAGGCCGCTCAGATTCGGCGGCAGAAACCCCAATCCAATGCCCCGCTGGAGCATCGGTGAGACATTGCCGCTCGTCACGACACCCACGGCCTGCCCTTCATGCATCAATCGGTACCCTTGACGCGGCACGGCCCGATCCGGCAGGGCGAAGGCCGTCATCCGGCGTGAGAGGCCGGCCGCCTGTTGTGTGCGCAGCGCCTTGCACCCGATAAACTCCTTGCCCTCGAGATCGACCGCCCAGTCCAGACCGGCCTCGAGCGGCGTGATCGTGTCATCCAGTTCGTGGCCGTAGAGGCTGTAGCCCATCTCCAATCGCAGCGTGTCCCGCGCGCCCAGACCGATCGGCTTCACGCCCAGCGGTTTGCCCGCCGTCAGCACCGCCTCCCAGATCGCCGTCGCCCTGGCGGCGTCCACGAAGAGCTCGACACCCGGCTCGCCGGTGTAACCGGTGGTGGCCAGGAGCAACTCGGCCCCGTTGATCACGGCCTGTTTGACCGTCCATCGTTTCATGCCCGTCAGTCGCGTCCCGTCCTGGACTTTTGTCATCGATTCAAGCAGCCCCAGCGCCTTCGGCCCCTGCACGGCGATCATGGCGATCGCGTCGCTCAGATCATGAATCTGAGCCCCGCCGGCCCCTGACTTGCCGGCAGGCTGGGGCGACTGTGCCGCCTGTTGCTGAAACCACGCCAGCATCTTCGGCCGGTTCGACGCGTTGACCACGACCAGAAATTGTTGCGCCGTCCGGCGATAGACCACGACGTCGTCCAGGACGCCCCCCGCCTCGTTGCAGGCCAGCGCATAGCGCGCGCTGCCGTCGGCCATCCGGGCCAGATTCCGGGTCACCACCCGCTGCAAAAACGCCTCCGCACCCACCCCTTCGACGGCGATCCGCCCCATGTGGCTGATGTCGAACAGTCCCGCCGACCGGCGGACCGTTTCATGCTCGTCGATCACGCCCGAGTAGGAGAGCGGCATCTCCCAGCCGGCGAAGTCGACGAGCTTGGCCCCGGCCGCGCGATGCCATTCGGTGAGCGGGGTGCGCTGCATCACTCCTCCGGCGCCGTGAAGATCAGATAGAAACACCAGAGCGTCACGCCCAGCACGACGCCCCACCCGAAGACGAGGAACAGCCAGCCCGCGACCGTCACGGTTTCTCCATCACAGTCCGGTGCGGCACGGTCCGGTGCGGCGGCAGTTTGCGATCAACCCGTCGCCACGCCACCGCGGTCAACAGACACAACACGCCGATCAACCCCAGCATGAGCAGCCGCGCGGCCCAGCGCCAGGCCATATCCTCCGGCGCCGCGCCCTCCATGCTGAGGACGGCCGGCCCCTGCTGCCAGGCCCAGGCGATGAACAACGCGCTCAGATAGAGCGGCGTGACATATTTCAGGACGAAGAGAAAGAGCCGGGGCAGCTTGACCTGCGCCCCCTTGTGAATTTCCGCCCACGCCTTTTCGGGCGAGAAGAGCCAGACAAAAATAATGCATTCGATCAGGGCAAAGAGGGCGACGCCGAACGTGCCGCACCAGAAATCCATCTCATCGAGCGCGCCGCCCTTCAGGCCAAAGATGGGGATCTGCGCCCCGACAAAGACCGTCAGCACGGAGATGAAGACCGCGCGGCGGCGGCTCACGTTCAGTTCATCCTGCAAAAAGGCCACCAGCGGCTGCGTCAGGGCGACTGATGATGTCAGCGCCGCAAGGAACAGCAACAGAAACCAGAGCATTCCCAGCAGATTGCCCATCGGCAGAAACTGAAAGATGACCGGCATCGAGGCAAACCCCAGATTGAACGACCCGCTTTGCGCGATCTCGATCGTCGCCGCCGAGCCGAAAAAGGCAAACGCGATCGGAATCGCGATCGACCCGCCCAGAATCACCTCGGCCACCTCGTTGGTCATCACAGTCGACAACCCCGTCACCGCCACGTCGCTGCGCTCCTTCATGTAGCTCGCATACACTTGAATGGCGCCCCAGCCGACGCTGGTGGTGAAGAAAATCTGCCCCGCCGCCGCCAGCCAGACCTTGGCGTCGCCTAAACGGCTGAAATCGGGGTTCCAGATGAAACCGAGGCCGCTCAGGACGTGCTGGTCGGGGTGGGCCGGGTCGGGCGCGCCCAGCGTGAAGACACGCACCACCAGAATGATCGCAAAGAGAAAGAGCACCGGCATGGCGATCAACGCCAGCCGCTCGATGCCCCTGGCCACTCCCTGCCCCAGGATCCACCAGTTCAGCCCGATCGTCAGCACGAAAAAGACATAGGCCACATATTGACCGGCGAAAAAGGTGTGATTGAGCCCCTGATAGCTGGCCAGAAATTCGCTCATCCCCTCGCGGGTCGTCACGCCGGCATATTGTCCAAGGAGCGAGAAAAAGCTGTAGGCCAGCGTCCACGATTCAATATAGGTGTAATAGATGACAACGCCGATCGGCAGGAAGACACCCAGCACGCCCAGATACTTGGAGACCGGATGGCGCCACAGCAGCGCAAAGATGCCGGGCGTGGTGCCGTGGCCCCGCAGCCCGCCGTAACGACCCATCGCCCATTCGCACCACATCAGCGGCACCGCCAGCAGGAAGAGCGCGACAAAATAGGGAATCATGAAGGCGCCGCCGCCGTTCTGCGTCGCCTGGACGGGAAAGCGCAGGAAATTGCCCAGCCCGATGGCGTTGCCCGCCATCGCCAGAATCAATCCCCACCGCGTGACCCAGCGTTCACGCTCGGTCAACGGGACACAACTCCTTTCATCGGTAATAGAAAATGAGACGAACAGCCGACCGCGTCCATGACAATTTTGCCCCCATCCTACTGGTTTGGGCGAAAGGTGTCAATTCCCGGCAGTGGGTCAGTGTGAGCTCGCCCTTATGTGTGACGTCAAAAATAGGGACACGTCCCAATGGTGATGAGTGCCTGCGGCCTGTGTGTGACGGACTCTGGACAAATTGGGACGTGTCCCTATTTTTCGGGTGAACCTGGCCCACCACCCGATTCCTGAACGGGGGTCAACGGGGTCAGGGTTCGGACGAACCGCCAAACCACTGCCGGACGCGGCCGAACCAACCCCGGACGATGCCGGCCATCCCGTTGCCGCTGCATCGATCGGCCGGCTCGGTTCCGGCGATAAACCATTCCGGCACCCCGTCGGCGCACTGCCAGGTGGCGAGCGTGCCGGAGGCCGGATCAATCCGGCGGCTCACTACGCCGGGAGGCGGCTCAAACGCCGAGACCGGCGTCCCGTCGAGCGCCTGCCGCATGAATCGCGTCCAGATCGGCAACGCCGCCTGCGCGCCGGTCATGCCGATCGACCGCGGCTGATCGTAGCCCACCCAGACCAACGCCGTCAGCTCCGGCGTGTAGCCGGCAAACCAGGCGTCGCGCCACCCGCTGGAGGTGCCGGTCTTGCCGGCCGCCGGACGATCGAAACCCAGCGTCCGCACCATCCGGCCCGTCCCGTGGTCGATCACGCCGGAGAGCAACGACGTGACCAGATAGGCCGCTTCCGGACTGACGGCGGACGCCGGGGCGGCGGACGGCCACGGCATGAGCGCGCCGCGATCCGGCTCCCCCCGGCCGGGTTCCGGGCCGGGTTCGATGACCAGATCGAGCACGGCCGGCTCGATCCGTTCGCCGCCGCGGGCGAGCGTCGCATACGCGGTTGCCATCTCCAGCGGGGACGCCTCCACCGCGCCCAGGGCGATCGACGGCAACGCGGGCAGCGTCCGGTCGCCGCTGGCGCCGGTGGCCCTCGCCACCTCGACGATCCGGTCGAACCCGACGGTGGTCGCGATCTGGACGGTCGCCGCGTTCAATGAGGACTCGGCCACCTGCCGGAAGGTAACCGCCCCTTGATAGGTGAGATCGAAGTTTTTGGGCGTCCAGGCCTTGCCCCCAGCCTCCAGCGTCACGGGCTCGTCCAAGATGATCGACGCCAGCGTAAAGGGGGGCGGGCCGGTTTCGGAGCGCTCCAGCGCGGCCAGATAGACGATCGGCTTGAAGAGCGACCCGGGCTGCCGGCGCGCCTGCACGACGCGGTTGAACTGGCTGTGCCGGTAATCCCGGCCGCCGACCAGGGCTTTGATCGCGCCGGT
>JACQCE010000113.1 GCA_016201765.1 Nitrospirota bacterium | reverse complement strand
GTCGATCCTGTGGCTGATCCATTCGTCATCGCCGGGCACCGGGGCCGTGACGAGGATTTTCCACTTGTATTGCGCCTCCCGCCCCTTCGATTCCGCAAAGCGTCGCCGGTCGTGCTGTTCCCATCCCTCACGCATCAAGAAAACGCGGGGCGGCCCGAGCCGTTTGGACCGGCGCTTCTCGCCGTATTCGATATTCATGGCGGACAGGGCGCGATCGATGCCGGGAATCAGGGTGTGCCGCGCGAATTCAGGCGAAAGACCGGCGCACAGTTCCACGTACAGCTCGTACCGGCTTTCCCGGATGTTCGGCACGGCCCGAAAATTCGGCGGGAGAAAAGCATGAACGCGGCGCAGTTCATTCATGGCCTCAAGCAGATGATTGAGATGAATTTTCTCGCCGGTGATGTTCGCCATATCCCGGCCCTTCCGGATGAATCTGATGACGGGCGTGTCGCGGTACCAGTCATCCACCTCCACGATGTCGTTGATGTTGTAGCGGTAGAGGCCTCCCGGCGTGGTCAGAAGGATGGCGTACTGCCTCCCGCGTTCAAGCTGGTCGATCGGGATGACGGGAGGGTGTGCCTGCTCCAGGGCGTCCTCGTTGAGAAACTCATAATATTGATTGTGCAGCGCGAGGATGCCCGCGGCGGTCCGGTCCCGCCAGGGCAGGGTGAAGCTGCCCTCGCTGGCCTGAAACCCCAGGTCGCGGATCGGGACGGCGTCGTCGAACTGCTCACGCAGCTTCTCGGCGGAGTAACCGACACTTCCTCCCAGCCAGCAGGCGAGCAGGGCAAGCTCCGGCCAGCAGTCGCCCAGCCGTAACCGGCCCTGGCGTTCCACCACGCGCGATAAAAAATCCGCCCGGGGGGAATCCGGCGCGAGCGTGGACGCCATGCTCTTGAGCACGGCGACATGCCCGCCGGCGGCAGGGAGATCTCCGCCGCCGAGCGTGCCGTTGTGGATGGACCGGATCAACGTTTCGTGATGTTCCGCGGCAACCTGCGCCAGTCGGAGCAGCGTGCTGGGATTCGGCGTGGCGATGAACGAGACCCGGCGTGCGAGCGCCAGACGGGCGATCAGGTAATAGCGAAGATCATAGTCGGTGATGTCGGACACCTGGCGGGGGAGGACAAAGGAGCGTTTGAGGAGCGGCGGAAGCCGGCTGTGGATCAATCCCGTCGCGCTGCCAAAGGGAATGCCGCCCTCTGTCAGGCCGTCAATGGCCGGACTGGAGATCAGAAGGCTGCCGTGGTCCAACAGCGTGGGGTGGTTCCGCCACGCCCGGTAGAACCATTGGAGCATCAATTGCGCGGCCAGGTGTTGGGAGCGGTCCGTGACGGGGATGAATTTCGGCTCGCCCGTGGTGCCGCTGGTGATGTTGAACCGCCGGACCCGGTCCGCCGTCAGCAGCATGCGCCCGCCCTGCCTGATTTTCTGGATCGAGGGGAGCAGATCATCGTACTCCTGAACCGGGACCTGCTTGCGGTAGTCGGCTTCGCTTCGAATGCCGGCAAAATCGTGCCGGCGGCCGAACTCGGTCTGCGCATTGCGGTGGAGGAGGTGAAACAGGAGGTGTTGCTGTGTGCGTTGCGGATGTGCCGCCGCCCGGTCGAAACGCCGGGACAATCGCCACCCCTCAAGGCGCAGGGCCGCTTTCAACAGCAGTGTCATCGTGATTAGTGCAATGCGACAATTCGCGTGGCGTATTTTTCGAGACGTTTGGCGTCAATCTCGACGCCGAGCCCGGGCCCGTGCAACACGGGCGCCCGGCCGCCGTTGCCAAAATGGATATTGTCCCTGCCCAGGTCCTCCTTGAGCAGCAGCGTGCCGTAGGAACCCTCGACAAATTCCAGTCCGTCAAGATGGGCGGCCAGATGACGTCCGGCTGCTGACAGAACGGCCGTCTCACCCACCTGGCAACCCAATTGCAGCCGCTTGCCGGCCTGGCCCGCCATGCGGGCGATCAGCAGCGTTCGATGGAGCCCCCCGCATTTGGACAGGCGCAGGTTGAAAAAATCACAGGCGTTATGTTCGATCAGCGCCCGGGCGTCATCGGGCGTGACCAGCGATTCGTCCACCATGACGGGAATGGATGTGGCCCGCTTGACCTTTGCCAGGTCGGCCAGGGCGCCGCGCGGAATCGGCTGCTCCGCGCTGTCGATCCGGTGGCGCTCCAGCTTCTTCAACATCTCAATTGCGCCGTCGACCGAATACGCGCCGTTCGCATCGAGCCGCAACGAGACGTCATCCCCCACGGCACGCCGGACGGCGGCCACCAGCGGTTCATCATCCGCACCGCCGACCTTCAACTTGAGCTGGCGGATGCCCAGATAGACCAGGCGCTTGGCATGTTGGACGGCAGTCTCCACGGAGCTGGAGGTAATGACGCCGCTGTAGACCACCGTCGTGCGCTTCGGCGGGAGGAGCGCGCCCAGCGAGAGCTGTTGTGACCGCAGGAGACAATCGAGCACGGCCACCTCCGCCGCGCTTCTGGCCGCGTGCCAGGCAATGACGCCCCGTGGGGGCGGATCGGGGAGTGCGGCGTCAATGGCGGCCAACTGTCCAAGGGGGTCGGCCCCTGGTGTCGGCGGCGTGAAATCCGCCGCGGTGATCGCCGGCCAGAGCTGTGTCTGAATGTGCTCCAGGCAGGAGTCGACGGATTCCCCCGTGACATACGGCCGCGCGACCCCCTCCCCGTATCCCACGGTCCCGTCGTCCGCCGTCACCTGCAGGATGATCGAGTCGGAAAAGGAACGGGTCTTGGTGCTGTGAGCGAAGGCTTCGATAAAGGGGATATTCAGCGCAAACAGGCGGCCGTTGACAATCTTCATCGGGGCACCGGCCAGTGGTCCGTTACGCGCTCGCGCCGCGGGGGAAGTAGCGACGCAGGAAAACATTCTCCCGAAACGCGATGCCCAGGATGGAGTCGAGCTCCTCGGAGGAAAACCCGTAATAATTGACATAGTCAACGATGGTATCCAATGCCTCTTCCGCATGTTGGATGTCTTTTTCCGAATGATAGAAGAACCAGAGCAGATCAGCCTGTTTCATCCGATGATGCTTCACGAGAAAATTTCCCATGCGCGAAGCCAGCCGGGAGAGCATCCATTCAAACGACGAGACCTCCAGCAGAATGTGAAGCCCGAATTCCTTGAGCGTGCCGTACAGAAACGGATCGGTGCACATGCGCCTGACGTCATCTTGCGCCTCCTGTTCGAGGCGCGCCAGCGCGGCGTCGTCAAACCCCACAGCCTTCATCGTGTT
>JACQCE010000101.1 GCA_016201765.1 Nitrospirota bacterium | reverse complement strand
GTTACGTCCGAGCGCTTCGAGCACCTTGGCCACCGGCGCGTCGCCGAGCCGCCGGTTCACGATGACCCCGATCGCGCCCCGGGCGTTGTGGCGCAGCATGAGGACGACGGTGCGATAGAAGTGCGGGTCCCGGATGACGTCCGTCGCGACGAGAAGCTGTCCGGTCAGCCACGGCGTATTCTGCGCGACGGCCGGCCGCCACGTGCTGGCGGCGATCCCGACCGCGATCGCGAGGGCCGCGAGAGCAGATCGCCGCGGGCTCAACCGCCGCTAATGAGTCTCGTGTAATAGAGTAACTACCGTCATGTCAGAACGACAGTCCCGCGTGCCGCAGGAAGCCGAAAGCCAGCGTCGATCGTCGACGGATGCGGGCGAAGCCCGCGCGCAGCGGCCCGCGGAGGGCGAGAATGTTGGCCGGGCAGAGGTTGGCGAGCTCGCGGCCTTTGATGTTCCCCCAGATCTGCTCGACGGGATTCAACTCCGGGGCGTAGCCGGGCAGGCGTTCGACCGTCAGCCACGTCCGTGCGCGCGCGAGATACTGCAGCATCACGCGGCTCTTGTGCCCACCCAGCCCATCCCACACCAGGATGATGTGGCGACCTGGGAAGTGACATTTAAGTGCGCGCAGGAAGGCGATGAGTGCGAGGTCGTTGTAGCTCCCGGGCCGCGTCTGGAAGTAGCAGCGCCGGCGGCGGCCATCCCAGCGAAAGGCCAGCGCCGCGGCGATCGACAAGCGCGTCCAGTTGCCGCCCGTGTGGGTCAAGACGGGCGGGTGGCCGCGCGGCGCCCACGTGCGGCGGACGACCGGCCGGTGCGAGACCCCGCTTTCGTCCTCGAAGACGATCCAGGCGCGCCGGCGCCGGGCGTTTTTTTTACCTGCCGCCAGCGCCGGCGCTTCCACTCCGCGATCGCGGCCTCGTCGCGCTCCCGCGCTTGGCGCGTCGGGCGCTGGAGCGACCACCCGAGGCGCCGCAGGATGTACCAGACGTGGCCTGGGTGGTACCGCACGCGCGTCAGCCGCTCGATGAGCGTGGCCACGCGCGGCAACGTCCACAGCTCCGTGGCGAACCCATGAGCCGCGGGGCCCTTGAGCAACGCCGCGGCCACCCGCGCGAGCTGCGGCGCCGCGAGCCGCGGCTTGCGCCCCGCACGGCCGGCGGCTTTCAGGGCCCGGCGGCCTTCGTCCTGCCACGCGTGATACCAGCGGTGGGCCGCCGCCCGCGTCGCGCCCAGCGTGCGGGCCACGGTCGCCTGCGATTCGCCGCGCGCGAACAACCGCGCGGCCGCGTACCGACGCGCTTCCAATGCAGCAAAATCCCGACGGGATCCGCGGCTGGCTGATGGCATTCCCTAGCATCGCAGGGTACTCGATGAATCCCGTCAACTTATTTCACGAGACTCATTAGATACCTACTGAAGCCCGAGGCCTTCGCAATGACCAAGGCTGACTCGTCGGGATGATCTCTGTGTGCAGCTTCAAAAACATGGTCGCGGTAGTGGAAGGCAGCGTGATTACGGATCTGCTCCAACACGTGTTTGATGCTGCCCGTCGAGTAGTCGGTAAACTGCAGCCGCACGTTCTCGAATGCGGCGCCCTCGTCTTGTGACATCCGCAATACCTTCTGGGCTCTTTTTCGAGCCTTCGGATCAGTCCAGATACCTCGAATCGCAATCCCGGCTTCATGTAGATGTCCGCAAAGCATCCGCACGAGATACCCGAACTCAGCTGCCCCGATGAGCTGCTCAGTCTGGTTACGTGTCTCCACCCCGTCATGGGCCGCAGTTAGGAGCCGAACTATGTAGCGAGCGTCATTGGTGGCCGCCAGAAGGCGGAGCAACGGCAGCGAGAGCGGATCATTTACTGGGAATGCCTCTCGCAGCCGAAAAGTGACAAGCGTACCGTCAGTGTGCGCCATATCGGGCGTCCAGCTTCGCTGAACGCGTACCTTGGTCCCTCCGTGTGGAGCGAGCCCGGCGCGGTGGCACGGTCAGCCAGCCCTGCCTCGCAAGTATCGAAAAGAAGTGGTGAGCCGTCCGGGACTCGAACCCGGGACCCCCTGATTAAAAGTAGCATTCCACTCGATCCTGAGGAACTCAACAAAGTCCAAACACCAACAAAACAAGAGGGTAAGGACTAGGAGTCAGCGCGGTGGGTGCGGGTGGTATGGGCTGGAGTGGTAGCAGTCTGG
>JACQCE010000106.1 GCA_016201765.1 Nitrospirota bacterium | reverse complement strand
CGCCGCCGCGCGCTGGCCGCCGGCAAACGGTAAAGCTTAAAATAAACCCGTCGGCGAGTGGGCCGATGCGGCCATAAAGAAGAGCATCGGGATCGACAGCATGGTGTTCGTCCGGGAGGCGAGAAACGCCATCCGGGCCGCCCGGGTCTTCTCCTCGGCCGACGCCGGCACCATCCCCAGCACCTTCTTCTGATTCCGCCAGATGATGCCCCAGACGTTGAGCAGCATGATCGTGCCCAGCCAGGCGCCCATGCCGATCACGGCGTTCTCCCCTTGCAGCATGAAGGCGCTGCCCAAGCGCCCCTGCATGCCGAGCAGCAGCGCGCCGAACAGCCACGTCGCCAGCGCCGCCCAGCGAAACCAGAGCAGGGCGAGCGGGACCAGATGCTTGAACGCCTCCGCTTTCCCTTCAGGCGTGACTTTTTTCAGGAACGCGCCCTGCACGAAATTAAAATAGTACAACAAGCCGATCCAGGTGATGCCGGCGAGGAAATGGCCCCACCGGAAGAACAGCTCCATGGTTGCGGACATTGACGAATCCTCCCTCAGTCGAACGTGATGGTCATGATCAAGTGGCCGAACGCCGTCAGGGGACCAGCGCGGCGACAATGACGTAGAGAATCGCGGTGAGCACGAACCCCGAGATGATCGTGCCCGTGATGGTGTCGAGCGGATTTTTCATGACAAACTCCTTTCCAGTGTATTCCTGAGAAGTCGAAGTTCCTTATAGCATGCAGACTTTCGGACTGTCAAATCAAAGTTACGCGCCTTGCGCCCTCTTTTCAGACTGTGTTATCCTGACCCGCGGAGTATCCGATGGCCTGGTTTCGAAAAAAAGACCAACCCCAAGAACCCGGGACCGAGAAACGGGTCAAGATTCCCGAAGGGCTGTGGGTCAAATGCAACCACTGCCGGGAAATCATTTACAAAAAAGAGCTGGAGCGCAACGGCAAGGTCTGCCCCAAGTGCGACTACCATTTCCCGATCGATTGCGCCGAGCGGCTGGCGCTGCTGGTTGACGACGGCAGCTTCACCGAGCGGGACCGCGGGCTCGCGCCGCTCGATCCGCTCGCCTTTCGCGACACCAAAAAATATCAGGACCGGTTGAAGGACACGCAGGAGCGGACCGGGCTGCGCGACGCCATGGTCATGGGCGACGCCCGCGTGGACGGCATGCCGGTGGTCCTGGCCGTGCTGCAGTTCGGCTTCATGGGCGGCAGCATGGGATCGGTCGTCGGCGAGAAGCTCCTCCGGGCGGTGGAACGGGCCATCGACGTCAATGCGCCGCTGATCGTGGTGACGTCATCCGGCGGCGCCCGGATGCAGGAGGGCATTCTCTCGCTGATGCAAATGGCCAAAACCTCGGCGGCCATCGGCCGGCTGAAGGCGCGCGGGCTGCCCTATATTTCACTGCTGACCGATCCCACCTACGGCGGGGTGACGGCCAGCTTTGCCATGCTGGGCGATCTCATTCTGGCCGAGCCGAAGGCGTTGATCGGGTTCGCCGGGCCCCGCGTGATCGAGCAGACGATCAAGCAAAAATTGCCGGAAGGATTCCAGCGGGCCGAATTTCTGCTGCGGCACGGGATGGTCGATCTGATCGTCGAGCGGAAACGACAGCGCGAGATCATCCGCCGGTTCATCGCCTGGTCCGCCTCCGGGTCGGCTGCGGAACCGGCCGCCGCGGGACGGACCTCGGGATAATCGGTGGCTGGCAGGACGTTGAAAAACTCGTCCAATGCGCGGGCTGCTCAAAAACGTCCACCACCCGCTCACGCGGGTACCCGGAGGCCGCAGGCTCCGAGGGAACCGGAGTCCGACCATCTCGCAGAGCGGTGGTCGGATGAGGATTCCCGACGGGGTACCCATTGCGGCGGAGCCAGTGCAATGGGTCGGGAGAACGCCGCAGATGGACTTTTTCAGCAGCCTGCCAGACCGGTCGTCAGCGATCCGCTGCAGTGGCTGGGCCAGTTTGACCATGCGCTGATCAAGCCCGGCCTCGGCCGCATCCAGCGCCTGCTGGAGGCGTTTGATCACCCTCATCGGCGGTGGCCCGCCGTCCACGTGGCCGGGACCAACGGCAAGGGCTCAACGGCGGCCATGATCGCCGCCATCCTTCGCGCCGCCGGATACCGGGTCGGCCTCTACACGTCTCCCCATCTGCACGCGGTCAATGAACGGATGCGCGTGGACGGCGCGCCCATTCCGTCCGTCCGGCTGACCGAACTGGCCGATGAATTGCGGGCCGCGATGCGCCGGATCGGGCTGCACGAATCCGCGGAATCTCGCGTGCAGGGTTCGCCTCAGCCGGTCACCGATCTGCCGACCTATTTTGAGTGCACGACCGCCATGGCCTTTGCCCATTTCGCCCGTGAACGGGTGGACTGGGCGGTGATTGAAACGGGGTTGGGCGGCCGATTTGACGCGACCAACGTCGTCACGCCCCGCGTGGCGGTCCTCACGCCGATCGATTACGATCATACCGACTATCTGGGCGCCTCATTGACCTCGATTGCGTGGGAAAAGGCCGGGATTCTCAAACCCGGTGTTCCCGCCGTGGTGGCGCCGCAACCGCCCGAAGCCCTGGCGGTGATCGAGGAAGAAGCGCGCCGCCTTGCCGCGCCGTTGATCCGGCACGGACGGGAGTTTACGGTCGAAGCGGAGACGGCGGAGGCCGCCGGCCCGCAACGGTTTGTCTATCGCGATGCCGAAGGCGCGCGTTCAGACCTGGTCTGCCCGTTGTTGGGACGCCACCAGTTGCTGAATGCGGCCTCGGCGGCGGCCGCCGTGTCGGCCCTTCGCCGCGGCGGCGTCGGGATCGGTCCGGCGGCTGTCGCGGACGGGCTGGCCTCGGTCCGCTGGGAAGGGCGGCTTGAAGTCCTGCGTGAACGGCCCCGCCTGCTGCTGGACGGGGCGCACAACCCGGCCGCGGCTCGCGCGCTGGCGGCGTTTCTGGCCGGGGAGAAGCGGCGATTGGGCGGCACGGTGACGCTGGTCTTCGGCATTATGCGCGACAAGGCGGCGGCCGATGTGATCGCGGCATTGCGCCCCGTTGTCGATCGCTGGATTGCCACCGCGCCGGCGACGCCGCGCGCGCTGCCCGCCGATCGGGTGGCGGCCGCGATCGAGGCGGCCGGCGGCACGGTGACGATCGCGCCCACCCCGGCCGAGGCCATAGCCGGGCTTCTGCCGACCCTCTCCCCCAATGATCTCTGCTGTGTCGCCGGTTCGTTCTACATGGTGGCCGCGGCGAGGGAATCGTTCCTCTGCTCCACGCCCTCCTGATGTGGAGTCCCACGGCCGAGTCCGTGGGACGAAATCCTGAGCGCGGGCCCTCGGCCAATGCGAGGGCCCGTGTCGAAGGGTCAACGCCGCGGGCGATGGCCGCCGCGCTGGTCGCGGGCCTGTCGATCGTCGTCTGCCTCCCCACCGTCTCCGCGGCCGCCGGTCCGTCCCTCATCGGGCCTTCCATTCCCTCCCCGCAGGAACGCGCGAAGTTGTCGGTGGCGATCGACGCCGACCGGATGGAATACCTGCAGCAGGAGGATCGGTACGTCGCCGACGGGAACGCCGTGCTGACGTACGGCGCGTTCCGGTTGACGGCGGACCATCTGAGCTACGCCAATCGCACGAGCCGCCTGGATGCGAACGGCCGCGTCGTCCTGACGCAGGGCGCCCAGCAGATGACGATGGACCGGTTGGAGTACGACCTGCGCGAGCAGACCGGCGTGATGTATCAGGCCGATCTGCTGTTGCCGGAGTCGTCCTACCGGCTGACGGCGAAGCGGATCGAACGGCGGCCGGACGGCAGTTTCCTCGCCGAGGAGGCGACCTTTACCACCTGCGACACCGTGTGCGAAGGGGGGACGCCCTCCTGGCAGTTTCAGGCCCGGCGGCTCCAGGCCCGGCTGGACGGCTATCTGGTGGCCAGCGGCGCAACGCTGCGGGTCAAGGGCGCGCCGGTCGCCTATCTGCCGTGGATGGCCTACCCGCTGGCCGAGCGGCAGAGCGGGGTGTTGATCCCCAGCGTCGGCTTCAATTCGGAAGAAGGATTCCGCTACCTGCAGCCGGTCTACTGGGCGATCGGCCGGAGCCAGGATGCGACCGTGGCGCTTGATCTTCGGACCAATCTGGGCATCGGCGTCGATTCGGAGTACCGGTATCGATTGACGGAGACGGGCAAGGGGCTGCTCAACGTCGACTATTTCCACGACTGGGACGACGGCGCCAATTTTCTGGCCTATCACGCCGAGCACGAACAGCGGTGGCAGGCCGACCGGCTGCAGCTTCACTGGGATGTGAACCTGGTCAACCGGCGGGATTTCTTCACGCAATTGAGCGACAGCACGCTGGAGCGAAGCCAGGTCGGTCTGGAAACGATCGGGTCATTGACCTACCGCCTTGATCAACAGTTCTTCTATCTCTTCCTCCAGTATACGCAGAATCTGGTCACGTCAAACCAGCAGAGCCTGCAGCGGCTGCCGGAAATCGGCTACCGGCTGGTCGACGCCAGGCTGGGCCCGCTGCCGCTCTATGCCGGCCTGCAGGCGACGGCCGTCCATTTTTCCGAAGGATCAACGCTTCGGTTCGACGATGAAGGGGCCGTACAGGAGTTCAGGGCGGATGCCCTTCCGACGCTGACCGCCCGCCTCGAGCCGGTCGACGGCGTTATCATCACGCCCGCAGCCGGTTTCAGGGAAACCTATTACCGAAGCGGCCCGTTGATTCCGGCGGGCAGCGTGAATCGCGAAGTCGTCAATCTGTCGTTCAGGGCCGAGGCCCGGCTGATCCGCCGCTACACGGGTGTCACCCATGTGGTTGAGCCGGTTCTGCTGTACGAATATGTTCACCAGTTGGATGAGGCGACGGTGCCCCAGTTTGACGAGGTCGACATGGTGCCGGAGAAACGGCATGTGACGATGATGCTGACCAACCGTTTACGCCGCATCGCGGCGCCGGCCCCGGCCGCCGGGAGCGAGACCGGATCAGTGGACAGGGGCGGGACCGGATCGGCCGGAGGGAGCGGCGCCGGCGATCTGCTCTGGGTGAAAGTGACGGAGAGCTACGCGCTGAACCGGTCCGCGCCGGAGCCGTTGACCGATCTGAGGATTCAAGCGGCGGGCCATCCCTGGTCGGTTCTGGCCGTCACGGCCGAAAGTTTCGTCAATCTCTACGGCCGGGGGATCACGATGATCAACAGCGGCCTGCACGCCAAACCGGCCGACTGGCTCGTGCTCACGGTTGGCGAACACTACACGCGGCGCGGCGTCGTTCCGCAACGGGGCGATCTCTACTCGGCGGAGACGTTGATTCTGCCCGACCCGATCGGCGGCGCCGAGCGGATCGCGGCCGTTGATTGGGGGGCCCAGGTGTTGTTGCCGTGGAGATTAGCCCTGGCGACCAAGACACTCTATGATGTCGAGCATGATGAGTTGACGGAGATGAGCTACGGTCTGCGCTGGCGCGGCGCCTGCAACGAATGCTGGAGCGTGACGGTGGCTTATCAGCAGTTTCCCGAAAAACATCAGGTGCTGTTTCTGATCACGCTGCGGGGCTTGAGCGGATCCGACCCGACCTGGATCAAAGAACTCTTCATTCAATGATTGGCGAGGAGTCGCAGGGCCAGCGTGAAGAGGGCGGCCTGCGCGTCGCTTCGACGGGACAGTGAGACGGTGACGGGCGTTTCAAACGTCAGGCAATGAGGCGTCCCGCGGTGAAAGAGATAGAGCGCGTGCGGCCAGCGCGACCGGCGCCGGAGGACGGCGCGGCGATCCCGGTGAATGATGCCCGCCTCGGCGTCGACCCCTTCGATTTCATCGGCATGGTTGATCGGCAGCCGGCGGGCGGCGGCCCCGATCAATCGGCGGCCGATGGGCCGCCCGCGGTCGATCAGTTCGTAGAGATAAAAGCCCGCGCTGTCGACATCCTCGTGAAACTCCACTGACAGATCGAATCGCCGCCCGGCCTGTTCGTCGGATACACCCTCGATCGCGCGGCGGACGGCCCGGACCTCGACCGGCGCCCGGGGATTTTTGTACTGCCGGTTCAGATCAATCCCATCGGCATTACTCCGGCTGTTCCGCTCATATCCGGACGGATTCAAACAGGGGAAGATGACCAGTTCCGCCGCCGGCAACCGCCGGCCGATCGCCGGGATTGCCTCCAGCCATCGCAACGCCGCTTCCACGCCGGCGGGCTCGTCGCCGTGAATGCCGGCGCCCAGGCACACGCGCAGAGGCCTCCGGTTGTGCCGGCGGCCAACGGGGCCGACGGTTAGTGTGACGGCGAGCAAGGGATAGCGGCGGCCGCCGTGGACCGCTTCGCCGATGGGGATCAGGCGGCTGCCCGGGATCGTCCGGAGGGCCCGTTCAAGCCGCAGCAGGGTCGATTGGTAGGAGCGCCGGGGCGTGGAAAGGGAACGCGTCACGCCTGCTGCTGCCGGATGGCGGCCAGCATTTCGTCGTTTGTGGCGAATTTGAACTCCGTCGCGCCCAGCCGGACCGCCTCCTCCTGTTCGGCGAGCGTGAGCAGGGCAAGCCGATCCCGATCGATGGCCGCCGGTTGCCGCGACATGATCATGCGCCGGATTTCGGCCAGTGTTGCCTGCGCCGCGCCGGCGGATGGAGCCGGTTTGCCGGTCAGATGCCGCTCGACGACCCGGGCGCACCAATCGCCGTCCCGTTTGGCGATGCCGACCAACCCCACGCTCGCCTGACGGGCCCAGCCGCCAAGGAACACGCCGTCCAGCACGAGGTTGGTTGATGGATCATAGGCCTGGAACAGGGCATCGTCAGGCTGGTTCCGCGTATGGTGCGGATTGGTGACAAAGGTGCCGTTCTTCACAGGCAGCCCCAGCGTGTCGTCCACACAGTCGCCGACGGCGAAAATGACGCTGTCGCAGGGAAATTCATGCCGCCGGCCGGTTCCCACCGCAGCGATGTCTCCATCACGCACGGCCAGGGCCATTTCCTCCAACTCCAGCCCCTTGACGTAGTTTCGGTCATCGACCAGAACACGGCGGGGCGATGTCAGAAAATGAAAACGCAGAATTGAGGTCGAGGCCGATGCCTCACAGGCGGCCAGCTCGTCGAGCATTTCGGCTAGAATCGCGTCGGGCTGCTGGCCGACCGCCGTCAGGGCCGTCCCGATCCGGCCGAACTCGGCCGTCAGGGCCGACCGGTCGATCTGCGCGCAGACGGCCAGAATCTCCTTGGGATCATACTTTCGCTCGGCGGGGCCGCGCCGTGCAATGGCGGTGACCCTGGGAATGTGGCGGAATTGGGTCAGCCAGTGCGCGATGTCGGCCATGACGTTGCCGATGCCGATGACGGCGGTGTGCTCCCCCAGATGAAACGGCCGCTCGCTGAAATCGGGCAGGTGATTGTAGTGGTAGACGACGTCCTTGGCGTGAAAGACGCCCACGGCGTTCTCTCCCTCGATCTTCAGGCTCTTTGTTCCCTGTGCGCCGGTGGCGACGACCAGCGCGCCGGGCTTGAGCGCGCGCAGCTCGTCCAGGAGGAGATGGCCCCGTTCGCCGACGCTGACGTTGCCGAAGTAGTGCACGTTGGGACGGCTGAGAATCTCCCGGTAACTTTTCCGCAGGCCGTTGCGCAGGCGGTGCTTGGTGGGGAAAATCCCGTATTCGGCCAGGCCGCCGAATTTGCAGTCCCGGTTGAGGAGAACGACCTGGTGGCCGGCTTGGGACAGTTGATTGACGACGGCCAGACCGGCCGGGCCGGCGCCGATGACGACAATTACATGCGGGGAAGAAGGGGTGCGGCTCATGTGTGCTCCTGAATGATGAACGGTCGCCGGGTGGCAGAGATCAGGGGCCCAGCCGGCTGACGCCGCCGATGGTGCCGAACCAGGCGCCGCCGTCGGCGTCCACGGTGATGGAGTAAATCGGAATGCCCAGCAGGCCGTCCTGCCGGCCGAAGTTGGTCATGCGGTTGGTCGCGGGATCCATGTGGGTGGCGCCGCCGTCGGTGCCGATCCACAACCCGCCGTCCTTGTCGAACGCGACGCTGTTGACGTGATTGCCCGACAAACCGTCGGCGGTCGTGAAATTGCGCCATTGCTTGCCGTCGAACCGGCCCAAGCCCGCGCCCCAGGTGCCGACCCACAGCCGGCCCTGCCGGTCCAGCGCGGAGGTGATGATGTAATTGGGGTTGTAGCCGGCGGCGGTTTTTGCCCCGGTTTCATGATGGGGCGCGAGCGCATTGTAGGGCGTCGGGGAGGGTTCCGCCGCCAGCGTGGCGCCGACGCCGTCGTCATGCGTCCAGCTTTTCCATCTGGCCGCGCCGCCGGCGCGGGGCGTGTAGCGGGTCACGCCTCCCTCGGTGCCGAACCAGAAGGTGCCGGACGGCGCACGTTGCAGCGTGTAGACCCATTTGTCCGCCAGTCCGTCGAGGGTCGTATAGGTGTGAAACCGCGTGCCGTCAAACCGGCTCGCGCCCTTCCACGTCGCGGCCCACATCGTGCCGTCGGGCTCGAACAACAGATCGTAGACCCACAGGTCGCCGATGCCCTCGCCGGGTCGGTAGTCACGCCAGTGCGGACCGTACCGGGTGTCGCCGACGCCGAACGGCGTGTAGGTGATCCATTGGTGATCCGGGGGGCCGTTGGGATCGAACCGGGAGAGCCCGCCGCCATACGTCCCCGCCCAGACCTGCCCTTTGGCATCGATCCGGATGACCAGGATGATGTCGCTGAGCAGTCCCTGTTTGGTGGTGTAGAGTGTGTGCGAATCGGTCCGGCGATTGTACCGCAGCAGCCCGGCGGAGGTGCCGAGCCAGACGTCATCGCCGTGGGCCGTGATCGCGCGGATCATTGCGCCGATCGACCAGCTCGTCCAGACCGGTTCACTCTCTTTGGCCGATGGCAGGCTGGTGCGTTGCGGACTGCTCTGCCCGGCCTGTGTGATCAGCGGCAGTCTGGTCATGGTCAGGTCGCCGGCCTGGGCCACGGTGAATGACGCGCCGATGAGCCACGCCAGCCACCCACCCCAGGCTCCCATGACCAGCGCCCGCCGGCCGGGTGTTATTCTTCGCCCCATTTCAGCTTGGTCCGCCAGACTTGGAAATCGCTCCGGGTCGGCGAGCGGAAGAGTTTGATCCGGTGGTCGGCGGCGGCGATGGCGACCACATCGTGCTGGCGCAGGTGGATGCCGACCTGGCCGTCAAACGTGACAAGGGCGCCTTCCTCGGCGCTCCGGAGTACCGCCTCCACGCGGGCCGTCGCCGGGATGACGATGGGGCGGTTCGTGAGGGTATGGGGGCAGATGGGGGTGAAGATCATCGCGTCGACGCCCGGATGGACGATCGGCCCGCCGGACGAGAGCGAATAGGCGGTCGAGCCGGTCGGCGTGGCGATGATCAGTCCGTCGCCCCGGAGCGCGGTGAGAAACTGGCCGTCGACCGACGTCTCCACCTTGATCATCCGGGCCAGAAAGCCCTTGCTGAGGACCGTGTCGTTCAGACAATAGGATTGGGCCACGGTTTCGCCCTGGCGCAGCACCTCGGCCTTGAGGAGCAGCCGGTCCTGCGGGATGAAATGCTGCTGAAAGACCTGCTCGAGCGTGGGGTAGAGCGTGTCGAGCGTCACTTCGGTGAGAAACCCCAGGCCCCCCAGATTGACGCCGAGAATCGGCACGTCCCGTTTTTCGATCAGCCGGGCCACGCTCAGCAGCGTGCCGTCGCCGCCCAGGACGATAATCATGTCGACCAGGCCGGGAATTTTTGATTTCTGATGCGTGGTGGGCAGTCCGGATGCCTTCGCGGTGTCGGCGTCGACGAAGACCTCCTTGCCCTGCGCTTTGAGCCAGGGCCTCCTTGCCCTGCGCTTTGAGCCAGGGCACGAGCGTTTCGACCACGGGTTTGATTTCCGCGCCGTGCGGCTTGGAGATAATGCCGATTTTTGTGAATTCTTTCATGGCGATGTCGTCGAGCCGGGCTTTATTCTAGCGGGCACTTCGTGGCTTTGTCAATAAAAGGGGGATGGCTCAGGCTGGGGAGAGAAAAATAAAAAAGGCGCTGTCCGGCGGGGCCGAACAGCGCTTTAAAAGAATGGACCGTAGGTTACCGCATCAATCGATGATGGGCCATGGCCTCCAGCCGCTTGATACGCTCCTGAATCGGCGGATGGGTTGAAAACAAACTGGCAATTCCGCCGCCATGCAGTGGATTGACGATGAACATGTGGGCTGTTCCCGGATTGGCCTCCATGGGTTCACGTTGGTTGCCAATTTCCAGTTTCCGAAGCGCGGAAGCCAGGTTCAACGGATTGGTTAGTGCGGCGCCTCCTTCGTCGGCGTGATACTCGCGGGAGCGTGAGATGGCCAACTGAACCAGCATGGCGGCAATGGGCGCGATAATGACGGCTGCAATTGCACCGACCATCTGCAATGGGTTGCTGTCGCGATCTCGGTCGCCTCCGCCAAACATCATGGCCCACTGCGCCATGTAGGTGAGGTAGCTGATGGCGCCTGCAATTGTGGCGGCCATGGTGCTGATTAGAATATCTCGATGTAGCACATGGGCCAGTTCATGGCCAAGAACACCCTCAAGCTCCTCAGAAGTCAGGAGGGCTTCAATGCCGGTTGTGACCGCAACGGCGGCATGCTCAGGATTGCGTCCGGTGGCAAAGGCATTGGGCGTTGGGTTGTCGATCCGGTAGATTTTTGGCACTGGAATGCCGGCTTTGCGAGCTAGGTTACGCACGATGCGATGCAGCTCAGGCCCTTCTGTCTCCGACACCTGCTTTGCACCGTACATGGCTAGCACCATCTTATCCGAAAACCAGTAGGCGATAAAATTCATTGCAAAGGCTATGATCAAGGCGATCATCGCCCCCTGTTGACCGCCGATCAGGCCGCCCACCACGACCAGGATACCGGCCAGTACTGCCAGCAGGATCCCCGTTCTCATCACGTTCATGTGGTCTATCTCCTTTAATCCAAGAGGGTCTCAGGCTGCTTTCATTTGGTCGGGAAAGCAACTAAATGAATTATAAAATAGCCACTGTGTCTATTCAACTGGCGGGGATATTCGAAAATCGAAAATGGTGTTGCCCCTGCTTTCTATTCGACATTGGCTCACTTGACCTTCATCCCCTCCGCCACCTCTTCTAATGGAGTAATCAGGCTGGCGACGGCGGCATCGCCCGCGGCCAGGACCATGCCCTGCGATTCGACGCCCATGAGCTTGGCCGGACGCAGATTGGCGATGATGACCACTTGCTTGCCGATCAACTGATCCGGCTCGTATTTTGCCCCGATGCCGGCGACGATCTGTCGCTCCTCCGTGCCCAGGCTGACGCGCAGCTTGAGCAGTTTT
>JACQCE010000103.1 GCA_016201765.1 Nitrospirota bacterium | reverse complement strand
TCGACGCCGGGGCCTGTGGCGTGGACGACGCCCGCGATGTCGCAGCCAGAAATATGGGGCAGCGTCAGTTTGTAGGCCGGAATGCCCTGCCGGACCCAGATGTCGAGGTGATTGAGCGCGCAGGCCTTGACCTGGACGACGACCTGCCCCTCGCCGGCCGTCGGCTCCGCGACGTCCTCATAGACCAGTTTTTCCGGACCGCCGTGTTCGTAAAAGAGGACTGCTTTCATGAGGACTCCTTCTTCGCGTCCATTCGTGTTTGATCAGAATCGGGGGCCATTATAGCGAGTCGGCTTCGCCGTTGCAATGATCGGGGCGCGTGTGTTAGCAAGTGGACGCGATGCATGCGGAACTGGCGCAACGATTGGAACAGTGGCACCGGGGGCGGGATGTGCGGAGCCGGACCCCGCATGATCCCATTACGTTTCCCCGCCGCTATCAGGATTCTGATGACCGGGCCGTCGCGGGATTGATCGCCGCATCGCTGGCCTACGGTCACGTCAAGGCCTTCCGGCCGGCGGTTGAGCGGCTGCTCGATCTGGCCGGGCCGTCGCCGGCGGAGTTCGTCGGAACATTTGATCCCGAACGGGCGCGATCACGGTTTCGGCTTCTCTATTACCGCTTCAGCGATGCGCGCGATCTGCGCGCCTTCTTCCTGATTCTCGGCGCGCTCATCAACCGACACGGGTCGTTGCGGGCGTTGTTTGAATCGCTCTACCGCCATGACGAGGCCGACATCGGTCCGCTGCTGTCCCGGTATGTTGCGGCCGCGCTTGCCGTCGACACGCGGGCCGTCTATGGCCACCCGCGCAAACCCGACGGGCTGCGCCATCTGTTTTCCGGGCCCGCACAGGGCGGGGCGAGTAAACGGCTCTGCATGTTTCTGCGCTGGATGGTCCGGCCGGATGACGGCGTTGATCTGGGGCTCTGGCCGGCCATTCCGCCGTCGAAACTGATCATCCCGCTGGATGCCCATATCGTCCGGATCAGCCGCCATCTCGGATTGACGCGGCGGAAGAGCGCCGGCTGGCTCATGGCGCAGGAGGTGACGGCGAATCTGAGGAAGATCTGTCCGGAAGATCCGGTGAAGTACGATTTTGCGCTCTGCCACTACGGGATGAGCGGGGAATGCCCGGTCACGCCGGTGACCGAGCACTGCGTGCGTTGCGGTCTGCAGCCCGTCTGCCGGATCGGCCGCCGGCGCCGCGTTAAAATGGGGTCAGAGAACATCTTTGTCTGATGGGATACTCAGGCAAGAACCGGTTGATCCAGCCGAAAATAAATCTGTCCTAATTTTTAGGGCTACTCTTCGTCTTCCCGCAATTTCGCCAACACCGAAATGTCTTCGAGCGTGGTGGTGTCGCCCAATGTGGCGCTGCCGGCGGCGATGTCACGCAACAACCGGCGCATGATCTTGCCGCTGCGCGTTTTGGGCAGCGCGTCGGTGAAGCGGATATCATCCGGCCGGGCGATCGGGCCGATCTCCTTGTCCACATGCGCGCGGAGCTGTTTTTTCAGCTCATCGCCGCCGCCGGCCTTGTGGTGGCTTTCCAGCGTGACAAAGGCGGAGATGGCCGTGCCCTTCATCGCATCCGGCCTGCCGACCACGGCCGCTTCAGCCACGGCCGGGTGACTCACCAGCGCGCTTTCGATCTCCATCGTCCCGAGCCGATGCCCGGCGACATTGATCACGTCGTCAATCCGGCCCATCACCCAGAAGTAGCCGTCCTTGTCGCGCCGACCGCCATCGCCGGTAAAGTAAATGCCGGGAATCTGACTCCAGTATTGTTTGGTGTAGCGTTCGGGATCGCCATAGACCGTCCGCAGCATCGACGGCCAGGGTTTTTTGATCACCAGATAGCCGCCTTGATGGGCGCCCACCGGTTTGCCCTCCTTCGTGACGATGTCGGCGGCAATGCCGGGAAAGGGGAGCGTGGCCGAGCCGGGCTTGGTCGGTGTCGCGCCGGGGAGCGGCGTGATGAGAATCGCGCCGGTTTCGGTCTGCCACCAGGTGTCGACGATCGGGCAGCGCTTCCGGCCGATCACCTCGTGATACCACATCCAGGCCTCGGGGTTGATCGGCTCGCCGACCGTGCCCAGCAGCCGCAGGCTGGAAAGATCGTGTTTGTCGGGCCATTCCCGGCCGAATTTGACGAACGTCCGGATTGCCGTCGGCGCGGTGTAGAAGATATTGACCCGGTATTTCTCGATAATCGACCAGAACCGGTCGGGATTGGGATGGAGCGGCGTGCCCTCGTACATGAGGCTGGTCGCGCCGTTCGCCAGCGGGCCGTAGACAATGTAGCTGTGGCCGGTGACCCAGCCGATGTCGGCCGTGCACCAGTAGGTGTCGTTATCTTTCAGATCGAAGACCCACTTCGTGGTAAGCGCGACTTGCGTCAGATAGCCGCCGGTCGAGTGGACGACGCCTTTCGGTTTGCCGGTCGTCCCGCTGGTGTAGAGAATGAACAACGGATGCTCGGCGTCGACGGGCACGGCCGGGCAGTCGGCCGGGGCGCGTTCCATCAATTCATGCCACCAGTGGTCGCGGGTGGCGTCCATGGTCACCGGCGAGCCGGTCCGTTTGCAGACGATGACCGTTTTGACGCTGGGGCAGGATTTGAGCGCTTCGTCCACGTTGACCTTGAGCGGCACGGCGCCCCCCTTGCGGTAGCCGCCGTCGGCGGTGACGACGAGCGTGGCCTGCGCGTCGTTGATCCGGTCCTTGAGCGCTTCGGCCGAGAAGCCGCCGAAGATGATGCTGTGCGTGGCGCCGATCCGCGCGCAGGCGAGCATCGCGATCGGCAGCTCGGGAATCATCGGCATATAGATCGCCACCCGGTCGCCTTGCCGCACGCCGAGTCCTTTGAGCGCGTTGGCGAACTTGCACACTTCGTGATGGAGTTGCTGATAGGTCAGCGTGCGCGAGTCGCCCGGCTCGCCCTCCCAGATCAACGCGGCCTTGTTCCGCCGCCAGGTGGTCAGATGCCGGTCGAGGCAGTTGGTTGAGACGTTGAGTTTGCCCCCGACAAACCACTGGGCAAACGGCGGCTTCCAGACCAGGACTTTTTTCCAGGGGCGATCCCAGTGCAATTCTTTCGCAATGGAGGCCCAAAATTTCTCCGGATTTTTTTCAGCCTGTTTGGCGAGTTTCTTATACTGAGCCAGGCTCTTGATATGGGCCGTGGCGCTGAAGTTTTTTGCAGGTTTGAAGAGGCGGCGTTCGCGTAAAACCGATTCAATATCAGGCGCTTGTGCCATGAATGCCTCCACAATAAGGGCAAGAAATCTCGCCTGTTCAGGAGAATCTAGGCGAAACGGTACGGAATTCTAGGCAACCACGCGCAAGCTTGTCAATAGGATGCCGCTCGGCTTAGAATTGATGCAAAGGATTATTGATGGAACGGAGAACATTGTTCAGAATGCTGGCAGCGGTAGGGGCGGGTTATCTGGCCCACCGCCTCGGCCTGCGTCCCGTGCAGGGCAAAGAGGCGGAGACATTCGAGGTCGTCAAAACCGACGCCGAGTGGCAGGCGAGCCTGACGCCGGAGCAGTATCGGGTTCTCCGGCTGGAATGGACCGAGCCGCCGTTCAAAAATAAGTATCATGATCACCATGAGCAGGGTGTCTACCATTGCGCCGGGTGCGACCAGCCGCTCTTTTCCTGGCGGACGAAATATGACAGCCACACCGGCTGGCCGAGCTTCTGGCAGCCGATGTTCTCCGACGCGATCGGCACGAAAATCGACCATAAGGCGGAGCTTCCCCGGACGGAGGTCCACTGCGCCCGCTGCGGCGGCCATTTGGGCCACATCTTCGACGATGGCCCAGCACCAACTTATAAACGTTACTGTATCAACTCCGCAGCGCTTGTGTTCAAACCGACTTAATGGGACATTCACTGACCCGCGTGGGAATCCGATGGGGGTTGTCAGGGGGAGGAATCGGAACCTCCCCCTGACTTAGATGCCGGCCCGGCCCCGACGTATAAACGCTATTGCATCAATTCCGCGGCGCTGGTCTTCAAGCCGTCGGCATGACATTGGGGTTGTGTCGGAGCGGATCAGGGATTTACAATATTGCTATGGGCATGACGCGCCGAACAGCTTTAATAATCCTGGCTGCAGCCGGGGCGGGGTTGCTGGCCCGCCGGTTTGTCCTGCCGCCAGCGGAGGCGAGCGAAATGGGCAAAGGGTTTGAGGTGACCAAAACCGATGACGAGTGGCGGAAAATCCTGACGCCGGAGCAGTATAAAGTGCTTCGACAGGAAGGCACGGAGTCGCCGTTCAAGAACGCCTACCATGATAATAAAAAGGAAGGGGTCTACCATTGCGCGGGCTGCGATCTGCCGCTCTTTTCTTCCAAAGCCAAGTATGACAGCAAGACGGGCTGGCCGAGTTTTTGGGAGCCG
>JACQCE010000099.1 GCA_016201765.1 Nitrospirota bacterium | reverse complement strand
GGTGTTCCTGCACGTCGTCTCACCCATGGTGGCCGAGCCGTCGGCCGTGCCGCGCTGGTGGTGGTGGACGGTGAATGTGTACGACGCCTTTCTGCGCCCCTGTGTGCCCCTCTTCGTGATGGTCAGCGGCCTGTTGCTGCTCGACCCCAGCAAGGTGGAGTCGCTGGGCCTCTTTTTCAAAAAACGGATGATGAAGGTGCTCCTCCCCTTTCTTTTCTGGGGCGTGATCTACCTGGTGGTAAAAGCCTCCATCCAGGCGACGCCGCTTTCCCTGCCGGCCATGCTCAGGGAGCTCGTCAGCGGGCCGATTTATACGCACTTCTGGTTTCTCTACATGATTCTCGGCCTCTATCTGGCCGCGCCGATTTTGAGGGTCTACGTGGCGCACGCGCCGGTCACTCTGCAATATTATTTTCTGGCGTTGTGGTTCATGGCCGCGTCGATATTTCCGCTGATGCAGACCATCACGGGTGTGTCGATCGGCATCCCCCTCGTGGTGGCGACGCAGTATGTCGGCTATTTTGTGCTGGGCCCTCTGCTGCGGGAGCGGGTGCTGGGCCCGAGGGCGCTCGCCCCCGCCGTGGCGCTGTTTGCCGGGTGCGGCCTCTTCACCGCGGCCGCGACCGGGGCGATCGTCATCAGGTTTGGCAGTTTTCATGGTCTGTTCTATGAGTTTTTGAGCCCGAATGTCGTGGTCATGTCCGTCTGCGCCTTTCTGATCCTGCGGTCGTTGCCGTGGCAGCGGATGATGGCGCGCCACCGCCTGGTCTCCGGAGCGATCACGCAACTGAGCGCGTGGAGTTTCGGCATTTATATCGTCCACTACCTGCTGGTGGAACTGCTGCGGTATGGCAAGCTGGGTATCGTATTGCCCGGCCCGGCGTGGCCGCCGCTGATCACCGCCCCCGTGACGGCGGCCGTGGCGTTGGCGATGAGCGTGGCGGTGGTGGCCGTCATCCGTCTGGTTCCGCTCGGCCGGTATCTCGTGCCGTAGCGGGTGAGCGGATTCAGCCGCTCCATTCTTGCATTTCCCCCGTTCTTGCCATAGAGTACGCTCGAGTGATGAGCTATGGCGGCTGGCCTTCATGATGCGCGGTGTTCGACTCTGGCTGGTGCTGGCGCTGGTGGCCGGTGCGGCCGCCTGCACGGAACAACCATCGAAGCCGCCAAGACCGCCGGTGCCTGTGCTTGCGGCGCCGGAAGGGGTGGCCGATACCGAAGCGGGTGGGAAAAATACCGTGGGGGTCAGCCACCTGGAGATGCGCCACTATGACATCGCGGAGGGCTATTTTCGCGATGCGATCGCGCTCCGGCCCGATTTTCCCGAGGCCTGGTTCAATCTCGGCGTGGCGCTCGACGGGATGGGCAAACAGCCGGAGGCGACGGAAGCGTTCAAACAGGCGAAGCGTCTGGGCGGGAACATTCCCGCCATTGTGAACAGTGACATCGTGAAGCAACACCTGGGGCCATAACGGCATGGAGCCGCACGAACGGATCATCTTTCCGCTGGATGTCGACTCGCTGGGGGCGGCGCAGCCCTATCTCACCTCGCTCAAAGGCCGCGTGGGGCTTTGGAAGGTCGGCCACGCGCTGCTGCTGCGCGAGGGACCTGCGGTGCTCGACCGCATTGTCGAGGCGGCCGGGGGGAAGCTCTTCGTCGATTTGAAATTCCACGACATCCCCAACACGGTCCGGCAGGCGGCCGCCGCCCTGTCGGCCACGTCGAACCGGCTCCGCTTCTTCACCGTCCACACCTGCGACGGCGAGGCGGTGGTGAGCGCGGCGGTCCGGGGGGCGGGAGCGGGGGTTGGCGTTCTGGGGATTACGGTCCTGACAAGCGTGGCGGGCGGCGCCGGCACCGAAGCGCACGTGGTCGGGCTGGCACAGGCGGCCCAACGGGCCGGCTGCCAGGGGATCGTCTGCTCTGGCCGGGAGGTGGCCGCGGTGAAGAAAGCCTGCGGGCCGGCTTTTCTGGCGGTGGTGCCGGGCATCCGGCCTGACTGGACTGAAGTGACGCATGACGATCAGCAGCGGGCGGTGACGCCCGCCCAGGCGATCGCCGCCGGGGCCGATTACCTGGTCATTGGCCGGCCTATCGCCGCCGCCAAGGATCCGGCCGGGGCGGCCGGGCGGATTGCTGAAGAGATAGCTAGGGCATTGGTTTAACCCGTTGTTCCTGTTGTCTTTCCGACGATCGGCTGTGTATAATCCTTTGCCCCGAACGATTTGTGTGAAGGGCGTGGGTATTGTGTTTTTTTAAAAGATAAAATCATAGCCCTTCACGCAAAGCGTTCAGGGCGAGCGCCTGTAGCTCAGCGGATAGAGCAACGGCCTCCGGAGCCGTGGGTCGGGGGTTCAATTCCCTCCAGGCGCG